>NZ_JAPWAR010000003.1:0-157885 GCF_041433025.1 Prevotella sp. 20925_1_30
CCCTCTTGAACTCTGTGACACGAAGTAAAGCAAGTGAGAATCATTAATAATAACTATTTTTAAAATCAGGTAAATGGAGAAAACAAATGAAAGAAAAGTCTATTGTGTACCTCAATGCACGTGGCTTGAACTAGCAGAAGACGAATTAATGCGAGGCACATCGTTTGAGAACCCTGGTAGCGGTGGCGGCAGTGGTCATGCTTCAGCAGGTGACAGCGGCGGGTTAAACGCCAAAGCACATTCTTTCTTTGAGGATGAAGACGAGAACGAAGAAGTGGAATGGAAAGAATAAAGATAGCTTTCCACCCAAGTAATAAACAAATTAAAACAGAATAATAATGACTAAGAAAAGTATTTATTTCGGCACACTCTTGTTGACTGCACTCGCCTTTGGCAGTTGCGCCAACGATGACACTGCCACAGATAAGACAGCAGGTAAGGACACACCAAAGACAGGTACTGTGTTCTCATCAGAGGATGAACCTTCAACTCGTACATCAGCCACTTACACTGGCAGTGGACTTGATTTCTATTGGACTGCAAACGATAAGATTTGGGTAAAGGATGACAACAATACTTATCACCAAAGCTCAGAAGATGATATTGCTTCTCGTATTGCAGCAGTCCCCGGTAGCACAACAACTGCCAAAGCGAAGTTCTGGGTAAACGGTACTTATACAGGTTCTACACACAAAGTACGTTACACAGGTAATAGCGGATCAAGTGATAAGGTGATTATCAAGGCTTCACAGGCACAAAGCACTCCTAACGATGCTGCCCACATTGCAGACGATGGCGACTTTGGTGTAGCTGATGCAACAGGTAGCGGAAAGTACAGCTTTACTTTAAATCATAAGGCTGCGTATGTAACTTTTATGCCTTATACAGCACAAGGAGTAATTGCAGGAGCAAAGCTACAAAAGATTCGCATTTATACCAATAATACATCTGATCAACTTGCAGGTACTTTTGACTTAGCTGATAATGGAACGTTAAGCAATGGTACAACTACCTCAAACAGCGTAGAATTGAATGTAAGTAACTTCTCTATTCCCAGCGTTTCTACTTATACTACCAATGGTGCTACAATGGTTGTAAAGCCAGGTACTTATAACAATCTGACAATAGAATACACCTTGCATGATGCTGTAACCAATGTTACGGGAGTAATCACCAAAACATATCCATCTGTAACCTTTGATGCAGGTAAAAATACACCAGTAAAAGCTGATTTAAAGGTTAGAATATATCCAGGAAATAACTATTACATGTGGGATGCCCAGCAATATTATTGGGCAGGACATGAGTGGGATTCAGCAGATCCTTGGCAGCCTACAAAGAATAATGATTATAACGCTAACTATCCACAGGCAGGAGATCCACTTAATCGTTATTATAATAACACTTTAGCAGGCTATACAGATCCAACAGGTGTTGCTCCTGCAGTCGAGCCTACTACAGCCCTTTTTAAAGATCTTATGAATGCTAATACAGTCCTTTGGTATATTAATCAGGGTGATCCTTATTATGATAATAAAACGCTTTGGGCAACTATGGGACATCTATACACTGGCGGTATGTGGTTAAAGAAACTGGAAAAGATAGGTGATGCTCAAACGCCTACTAAGACGGTAGCAGAATTAAAGGGTGCTGCTCCTGATAGAGTTGATTATACGCGTTCTCTGATTTACCCTGGGGGACACCCTATAGGTAAGAATACAAGTCTTACGGCAGGTATTCCTAGTAACTCATCTGATTATTTTTATCTCCCATTCCTAGGTTGCTATTATATTGGTCAGCAACAGGCTGTTGGTGGTGCTGGCATATATTGGCTGTCTACTCCAGCAAGTGATAGTCACGCTCAAACCGCATATATATTTTTTGTTACAAGTAATCAAGTATTTTTTAGTGAAGCTGATAGATATAATGGCTATACAATTTTGAAGACTACCAACGAAGACGAATACCGCCCATTCTAAATTGGATGATATTTACTTTCATTATATAAAGACGGCTGTCTTCCTTATATCAAGGTGACGGTCTTCATATAATGAAGCGTGATGTCTTCATATAAGGAATAGAAATAGATTGATTAAATGAAAGCTAGTTGGATGATAAAAGCAAGTAAATCTTATGGTATCAAGTTATCCACACAGCATGGACAGAAGAGAACATCTGTCCTTTCACGAGTGGTAGGTTTACGGATACTTATTGATTACTTTTTGTACCCAGCGAACAACTATAATCGTACCCAGCGAGGAAGTACAATCGTACCCAGCGAATGGGTAGGGGGTCTACCCAACGGGCAGGGTACGACGCTACCCAGCAGCTGGGTACAAGACGACCCAACCGCTGGGTAGAAAACACATGAAAAAGATCAATGTAATGTTGATATATAGTATCTAATGTTTAATTAAAAGCTTAAAGAAAATGCTAGATTTTAAAGTTGCGCCTCGTAAGGCGACAATGGGAAAAATGAAGGGTAAGACGGTGTATATTGCCGTACCGAAAGGTCAACAGAAGATCTCACCCGAAATGGTGTTGGAACGCATTGTTCGTGAGACCTCATTGACGGAGGGTGATGCACGGAATGTGATTATCACGCTGCGTAACATTATCTCGGACTGTGCACGCATGGGAACAGGCTTAGACCTCGGCGATATTTTCTCGTTGCGTGTGAATGTGCCCTCAAAGATGGAGGAGGACGAGAAGGACGTGTGTGCTAAGAGCCTTAAAGCTCCGAGGTTGACATTGACTTGGAAGAGTCCGGTGCGTAAAGCGTTAAAGGAGTTGCAGGTTGATGTGGATAATCCAGCGAGGAGGAAACAAGGCCTCACCCCCGCCCCCGAGCCAAAAGAAAAGGAGAATAAAGAAGAGGGAGGACCAGTGGCTGGTTAGGAAAGAAAGCCTCCCCAAGCCCCTCCGAAGGAGGGGATGTTCTTATTGGATATAGTTTGAAACAACTAGAGATATGTGAGCGGATTAAGGACATCCCCTCCTTCGGAGGGGCTTGGGGAGGCTTTCTTTAGTGTCGGCTTTTACCACGGGAGCATTTAAGATTGGTTCAGGGTATCAATCGTTCTGTAATAAGACAATCGATTATATTAATTGTGAAATTAATGTCTTTCAAAACTAGTGTATTAATTTGGTTCTCTCGCTTCTGTGGTACGGCCTCACCCCCAGCCCCTCTCCTACAGAGAGGGGGGCGCCTAACGGGGTGAGGCTTTTGTGTGAGACAGAGGAACATGGGAGTTAGAGACATAATGCATAAAGACATATTTTTTCAATGACATAAGTTTTGGAGACAGAGTAACAGATGAACACGAGGTTGTAGTAACATATTTTTTTGGATGCTGGATAACATCTTTTGCCTATCTCATTTATTTTTTGTTCCTTTGCAAGGTGAATAATCACGAATAGAGATGGTGATGATATTGCCAGGAATAGATTAACCCGCAAATAAGAAATAAATGTATAGGATTCTTTTATCCCTCATCTTTTTGTTATCAGTATGCAAACTCGAAGCACAGCGACCCTCTTTTGATAAGATGTCGCCCTTTGTGCGGGAAGCAATGGTGGATGAATTGACAACTAGACGGCTCACTCGTTCTGTTGGAGATCAGCGTATATTGACAGCATTTGTGCGTATCAATGGAGATGCGGAGAAGGTCTTGCATAGATATGGATGTCGTGAGTTAGCACGTGTCGGGGATATTAGTATTGCTGCTATTCCACTTGATAAACTAGGCGAACTGTCGCTTTGTAAGCAGGTAACTAAGATAGAATCGGGCAAACGGTGTAGTGTTCAAATGGATACAACAGCGGTAGTGATTAATGCTCTGCCTGCTCAACAAGGAGTGGATTTCTCGCAGGCTTATACAGGTAAAGGCGTTGTTGTGGGTGTACAAGATATTGGTTTCGATCTGACACATCCTACTTTCTATTCTGCAGATATGAGCAGATATCGCATTAAGGCAATGTGGGATCAGTTGTCAAAGGATAGTGTTGGTACAGGACTTTATGTAGGTCGTGACTATGTGGGAGAGCAGGCTTTATTGCAAGTTGGGCACCCCGTTGATGGCTTGACAGAGACTCATGGAACGCATACAGCAGGTATAGCTGCAGGAAGTGGGGCAGAGGGCAATGGCGTGGTATCGCCTTATCGCGGTATTGCTTACGATGCAGATTTGGTCTTAGTGGATAATGCTGCAGGGGATAATGTTAAGTATATAGATCCAAAAGACTATTATAAATTCACTTATGCAACCGATGCTTTGGGTTTTAAATATATCTTTGATTATGCCGACCAACAGCGTAAGCCATGTGTAATAAACTTCAGTGAAGGAAGTACGCAGGATGTTCATGGTTATGACCAATTATATTATGAATTACTCTCGTCACTGACAGGACCAGGGCATATCATAGTATCTTCAGCAGGAAATAATGGTGCCAAGCGTTCTTATATACATAAGCCAGCTGGGCAGGAGAAGGCAGGAACCTTTCTTGTTGGCGAACCGCATACGGCTTCTTTCACGTGTACATCGGTAAAGCCATTTGTCTTCCGTACTACTATATATAATGTGGCAAATGGTCCGAAAGTATTTGATATTCCTACAACAAAGGTGTGTGCTGCCCGAGACTCATTGTTTACAGACTCTGTTGTTATTGATGGAAAGAAATATTTGTGGAAGGTTCTTGCCTATCCAAATAGTTATAACCACACAAAGACAGCCTATGACTTTCTCATTAAGTCTACCGCTTTAGGACAGAGTACGAGTGTATCCTTACAATTAGTAGGGAGGGATGCTGACATCGAACTCTATCGTATGTCTGGTGACCTGCAAACCAATTCTTTGGATCCAAGTCTCAATGCTGGTGAATTTACACATAGTATCTTCTCGCCGTCAAGTGCACCATGTGTCATATCTGTTGGAGCGACAGGCTATCGCACAAGTTTTATAAACTATTTGAGTGAGAAGAAGGTTTATAATAATGGTGAACATGGTGCTCGTGCACCTTTTTCAGCCGTTGGTCCGACCTTTGATGGTCGAGTGAAACCAGATGTTATGGCTCCAGGACAGAATATAATCTCAGCTTATAGCTCGTTCTATATTAGTACTCCAACGAGGGAGGATGGCTCTGCTAAGAATGATATTAAGAGTGATGTCCGCCACTTTGAGTATAATGGTCGCACGTATGCATGGAATGCGAATGCGGGTACATCAATGTCTGCTCCAGTTGTTACAGGTGCTATCGCACTATGGTTAGAGGCTAATCCAAAGTTGACACCAGCGGATTGTATAGACATCTTCAAGCAGACTTGTACGCATTATGATACGTCACTTTCTTATCCTAATAACCTCTATGGATATGGTCAGATAGATGTAACTAAGGGCTTGAAGGAGGTTTTGCGCAAACAAGCATTAGGTATTACGAAGATAGAAAAGGTTGTGACAGATGACCATATATACCTTTTGGATGGACGATGTGTTGGTACTTCGATAGAGAATCTACCCAAAGGTATATACATAAAGAATGGCAGAAAGTTCGTAAAGTGAAACTTACAGCTCCCTAAAAGTAGGTATTTTGCATAAACCATTACTTTTAGGTATTGCAGATAATAGTTTTTCATCGTATCTTTGCAATCGTAAATAATAAACAAACAAGAAATTAAATCAGTAAAAGAAATATGAAGAAGACAATTGTTGTTTACGGTTCATCAACCGGTACATGTGAAGCTATTGCAAACACAATCGCTGAGAAGTTAGGTGTTGAAGCTATTAACGTATCAGACTTTAATGCTGATGTTGTAGCAGAAAATGATAATCTTATCCTTGGTACTTCAACATGGGGTGCAGGAGAATTACAGGACGATTGGTATGATGGTATCAATGTATTGAAAGAAGCCGACCTATCTGGTAAGACTGTAGCAATCTTTGGCTGTGGTGATGCTGAAAGCTATTCTGATACTTTCTGCGGTGGTATGAAGGAGATTTATGACGCTGCACAAGGTGCTAACATCCTCCCAGGTGTATCAACAGAGGGTTATACATTCGATGATAGCGAGGCTGTTGTTGATGGTAAGTTTGTTGGTCTTGCATTGGATGATGTTAACGAGGATGACCAAACAGAAGGTCGTATCGATGCATGGTTAGAGGCTATCAAGCCAGCATTGTAATCTAGCAAGAAGATTTATCTTACATTATATAGAAGGGATAACTATGATGACGGATATGATGACAGCCGATATGAAGGTCTTGATGAATCACATCTATGAGTATCAGAAAGGGGTTCGACAGATGGTTCTCTATACTTGTAACAAAAAGTATGAAGCATTTGCAACACTCCGACTTGAGCATCAGAATATCCCTTATATCATTCAACCAGTTGGCAAAGATCGCATGAATCTGTTCTTCGGACGCAAGGAATGCCTTGATGCCATTCGGTTAATGGTAACGAAACCCCTTAACCAACTATCACCTGAAGAAGATTTTATTCTCGGTGCAATGTTGGGTTATGACATACGTGTGCAGTGCGAGCGGTACTGCGAGCGCAAGTGTCGTACTTGTAAATGTGCGACATAAGCCATAATTATTAAGTGATAATCTTGTTCGCGAAATAAATTATTTCATAATGTTTTTGTATTATAAATGGGCTTGTCGTGAGATAAGCCCTTTTAGTATTTAAGGCTTTTATCTTTCCTTTGAAAGATCGAATAAATGAATATCTTAGGCTTGGATACCTTTGTAGGAATGGTATTTCCCATTCGTATATATAAGAATTTGTGTTTAAATCATTATTCTTTAGGATGAAATTAGACTATTGTGTGTGATAGAAGTGACAGCAAAAATGAAAAAAACACCAAATGATTACTCACTTGGTGCTTGCTATTTCGGGGGAGAAAGGAGTATTAATCTCGTCTGAAGATATCTCTTGTATAGACTTTTTCTTTTACGTCGTCCAAGCATTTGTCATATCGATTCGCAATGATTGCATGGCAACGTTGCTTGAAATCATCAAGATTATTGACTACCAAACTACCAAAGAATGTGGCGCCATCTTCTAGTGTTGGCTCATAGATAATTACCTGTGCTCCCTTTGCTTTAATGCGTTTCATGACTCCTTGGATTGAACTTTGGCGGAAGTTATCACTATTCGACTTCATCGTTAGTCGGTATACTCCGATAACACATTCCTTCTCTTCATCGGGGTTATAATCGCCTCGATCGTAATAATCATAGTAACCAGCCGTGTGTAATACTTGGTCGGCAATAAAGTCCTTACGTGTGCGATTGCTTTCTACGATAGCCTGGATAAGATTCTCGGGAACATCTGCGTAATTAGCTAGCAACTGCTTCGTATCCTTTGGTAAACAATAACCGCCATATCCAAATGATGGATTGTTATAGAAAGAGCCGATACGTGGATCGAGGCAAACTCCTTGGATAATGTTCGATGTGTCAAGTCCTTTCACTTCTGCATAAGTGTCCAATTCGTTGAAATAACTTACACGTAATGCAAGGTAGGTATTGGCAAATAGCTTTACAGCTTCAGCCTCGGTAAGCCCCATGAAGAGGGTAGGGATATTCTCTTCGATAGCTCCTTCTTGTAATAATTGGGCAAAGAGATGAGCGGCACGATCGAGTCGCTCGTTACCTTCTGGACGTCCAACAATGATACGACTGGGATAAAGATTATCATACAAAGCCTTACTTTCACGCAGAAACTCTGGTGCAAAGAGAATATTCTCGCAGTTATATTTCGTTCGAATGTTCTCTGTGTAGCCCACAGGAATGGTAGACTTAATCACCATGATGGCATTAGGATTTACCTTCTTCACCACTTCGATGACTTCTTCCACATGACGTGTGTCAAAGTAATTCTTGACAGGATCATAGTTTGTTGGTGTGGCGATGACTACAAAGTCGGCATCTTTATAAGCCGTCTCTGCATCCATCGTAGCTGTAAGATTCAGTTTCTTTTCAGCTAAATACTGCTCAATATAATCATCTTGAATCGGTGAACGACGATTGTTAATTAGCTCAACCTTCTCCTTTATTACGTCAACAGCCATTATTTGATGGTGCTGGCTCAGTAACGTAGCAATGCTGAGACCGACATAACCAGTCCCAGCAACAGCAATCTTTAAGTCTTTTATATCCTTATCCATGTCTATTGTTCAGATTATTTGCAAAGATACTTCTTTTCTCTGAAAAACATCAAAGAAGATGATAAAAACTTATTCTTCCGTTATAGACATGTATCGAATGAATCCTTAAACGTGGTGATATGTTTCTTTGAAAGGACGACGATAACGGGCACCCCATACGCCATCAGTTGCACGGATACCACAAGTAATAACCATACTAACCTCTGCGTTGTAAGGAAGATTTAATGCTTTCTTCACCAAAAGACTATCGAACCCTTCAAGAGGACAGGTGTCATAGCCAGCCTCACTCATAGCTAACATAAATGTCTGAGCGGCTAATGCGCAACTCTTATGTACGCTGACACGCAGGTCACCTTCGCTTACTTGTCGTATCATAGGGCGGAATAATCCAACACATTGAGCCAATGTCTTGCGGACAAGTCCCCACAATCCGAAGCAACGAGAGTAAAGAAAAGGTATTAATTTTGTGTAAGACATCTCCTGTTTCTTTATGCGATTCTCTTGCTTTTCGGCGGGACTATAACTCTTGATATTGTTTCTTTCAAATGCAAGTGCAGCTTGCGCATGCTCTTTATATTGATCTTGACGAGTGACAAACACAACCATCTGTTGTGCTGAACGTGCCGATAACTGATCCAAACAAGCATGGGATAACTCCTTCAAAACATTCTTATCTGTGACATGATAAGCCTCCCAAAGTTGCATGTTAGAACTTGTTGGAGCTAAGGTTGCCTGTTCTATACAATTTCTTACTACTGCTTTATCAATTGGCTTATCAACATCATAATGTCTAACAGCCCTTCTGTGATTCAAAATATCCAGTAAACTCATTATCTTTTAAACTTTGATTTGCATATAGAAAGGCAAAGTATGTGCCAATGTTAAGCATATATTGCAGTCTTATGTCTATGTGTCAAGAGAAGATAAAGGCGTTTAGAATAAAAGAGAATCCCAGGTAACTCATTTGTTATCTGGGACTCGTTCTATAGGGAAAGACCTATTTATGGGTATTATCCGCAGTGGAAGTACTGACGAACAAGCTTTTCCATCATCATTTCTTTACCTTCAATATCCTGGCGCAAAGTGCGATCGTTGAAGGAACGAAGTTGTTTGATGATACCATCAATCATAGCAGGAGAGAATACATCATGCTCTTCATAAACCTTACGTTGACGCTCTAAGCAATCAGCTGACGCCGCACAACTATCAGGTAATTGTGCTAAGGTGGCATAACGCTCGGCATTCTTTGGATCGTGAATATCACCATCTGCGAAGGTCCTTTCGGCTTCTTCTTCTGCATTTGCCATCTCGAAACCATGACGACAAGCAACACAAAGACCTGCCAAGAGCTGATAGATGTCAGCAGAAGCGTCTGGTGAACGCATCTCAACAGTTTGTTTACCAGAGTAATCACGCTGTGTGAGTGGCTCAATCTCATTGGCTTTATGGCACATATCTTCACCTGAAGTCCAACCTAAAGGCACACGAACAAGTACAGAACGATTGCTCATACCCCAGCAAACATTCGTTGGAGCTTCCTGATGTGGCACGAGGCGGAAGTAAGATGTTGGGTTTTTATTGCCGAAGGCAGTGATACTCTCTGCCAGATCCATCATACCAGCAATAGCCTTGCGAGCGTCCAATGACAACTTACCATTGTCTAACATCATGTTCTTTCCATCCTTCATTATGCGCATGTGGATGTGCATTCCTGAACCAGCCTTACCCACTGTTATCTTCGGAGCAAAGGTAACATCGAGTCCTTCTTCATAGCCAAGACTACGGATAATCCACTTAGCAATGAGCAACTGTTCGGCACATTCATTGGCAGGAACAGGCAAGAACTCTATTTCGTTCTGCTCATAACAGCGTCCATTCTCCACGAAGTTGCCCACTTCAGAGTGCCCGTATTTGATCTTACCACCACATTCTGCAATCAACTGCATAGCACGCATGCGGAAGTCATTACCCTTAGAGAAGGGCGAACTCTCGTGATATCCATGCTGATCATCAGCTGGGAAAACACCTTCATCATCGCGGATAACATAGTATTCCAACTCTCCCATTGCATGGAACTCCATGCCTGTAACCTTCTTAAAGGCAGCCATTGCCTTGCAAAGAGTGTGCTCGGGTGATGATGCGAGAGGGTTTCCGTCACGATCAAAGAATGAGCAGAGCATACAAAGAGTAGGTATTTCTGAGAACGGATCAATGAATGCCGTTGAGAAACGAGGCATAACATAAAGGTCACTACTAGCCGCAGCTATAAAGCTGAAAAGTGACGATCCGTCCACACGTTCACCACTAGTTAGGATTGTCTCCAAGTACTCTGGTGAGTGAAGCATAAAGTTTAAGGTCTTCAATCGACCATCACCAGCGGGATACATAAAGTTTATCATTCTGATGTTCAAGTCACTTACAACCTGCTTGATGTCATCTTTTGTAAACTCGTGTGCATTCTTTTTAAGGTGCGCCTCCAGCCTATTAGCTGAACGCAAAGTAAGGTTATTCTCCATTGTCTATGCTTGTTAAAGTTAGTATTCGATTCTGTGGACAAAAATACATATTAATTCTCTCATTCGCAATTATCTTTGATGTTTTCTTCATATCTTTGTATTAACGTTTTATAAAAGTGACATAATCGTATGCAGAAAATAGATTTTGAGCACCATTCTGATAGGCGAACTATTCGCAAAGCAAGTATGGATGACTTACCAATTATTATGGATTTTCTGCGGCAGGGAAGGGAGAAGATGATAGCAGCTGGTAATCTTTGTCAGTGGAGAAAGGGCTATCCTGCGCAACAGACAATAGAGCAGGATATACAGCGAAACGGCTCTTTCTTGCTTTGTGAGAATGATATTCCCATTGCAACTTTTGCTTTCTTGCCAGGACCAGAGCCCACCTATTCTTATATAGAAGGTGGTCATTGGTTGGATGATAGTCCGTATTATGTTATCCATCGAGTGGCTTCTATGGATGGAGTTCATGGTATTATGGCGGACATCATCGCCTATTGTTCTTCCGTAGCTCATGCTCTTCGCATAGATACTCATGCTGATAATCGCCCCATGCAAAAGGCTTTGTCTCGGCTAGGTTTTGCTTATTGTGGTGTCATTTACTTACAAAGTGGGGACAGCCGAATGGCATTCCAGAAGATTACAAGTGCTTTGTAATACTTCTCCAAGTGCTTTGTAATGGTATTACAAGCCTCTTGTACAGATTCTGGAGATGGTGGTTTCGAGTTGAAAAGTTAACGAGTAGACAAGTAAACGGGTTGTTTGTTAGGTTGACAAGTTTACGAATAGACAAGTAGACGAGTTGTTTGTTAGGTTGACAAGTTTACGAATAGACAAGTAAACGGGTTGTTTGTTCTATTTGAAATGAGGCTATTTACTCCCCTCTCCATTCGGAGAGGGGTGGGGGTGAGGCTTCATTTCTATTCCATTGTCTCTACCGTCACGTCCTTAAACTCTGCCATAAAGTTGAGCAAATGACTTTGGTAATGATTTCGCTTTACCTTCATCTCCATTGTGACTAGGTAGTAATGACCTGACGAAGTGTCTTTGCGATTCATCTCATAAGAGTCTATTATCACCTCTTTCTCACGTAATTGCTGTAGAACAAGCTTTATATTCTGCTCTTTCGGAGTGCTGAATGTAACACTAATATTACGTGTTCCGAAGTGCTGTAAGATGAAATAAAGGGCTTCCAAACATAGGATAACGAGGATAGTTGTTGCGATAGAGAGTACGTACATACCAGCTCCTGCCGTCATTCCAATGGCAGATGTTACCCATAAACCTGCCGCTGTGGTAAGTCCTCTCACTACATGTTTCTGAAAGATAATTGTTCCTGCACCAATAAAACCAATTCCTGTGACAACCTGTGACGCAATACGACTGGGGGCGAGTGATACATGCTCGTGCATACTTAGTGCGTCACTGAATCCGAATTGGGATAGAACCATAAACAAACCACTGCCCAACGCCACCAAGAAATGCGTGCGAAAGCCTGCTTCTTTCGCACGATATTCACGTTCCAGTCCGATAGCTCCACCCAACATAGCTGCTATAAACAGCCGTAATATGAACTCAGAAGTTGTTATATTCATGATGTTTATCTTTTAAGTAAATTAGGTCTTCGGCACAAAAATACAAAAATAATAATGTAACCTACGCCTTTCTTTGCGAAAAAATACGCCTTTAACCCTTGTAGGGTTATCCTAGAAGTGAAGTGTAAAACGCTTTCCTCATAAATGAGGATTGTTTATGTTAAGGCTTATCCGTACCTTTGTCGGATAATTTATTTCGACGAATGAAGCAAGAACTAATTGATAAATACAATGTGTCTGTACCTCGTTATACGAGTTATCCGCCCGCTAACTTCTTCCGTCCTTTTACAGGAGAAGAGTATCTGAAAGAGGTTGATTATAGCAATGAGGTGCGTGAAAAGAACCTTTCCTTCTATTTCCACATGCCTTTCTGTCGCCGTCTTTGCCATTATTGTGGCTGTAATTCCTATCCAATGGCTAAGGAGGAGCGGATTGAAGAATATGTGCAAGCGTTGCATAAAGAGATAGATCTCGTGGCAGCCCACTTGGATAAGAGTAGGCGTATATCGCAGATTCATTATGGTGGTGGTAGTCCAACTGCTATGCCAGTGAGTGTTTTGAAGGAACTAAATGAGCATTTACTATCCTTGTTCTCAACGATAGAGCAGCCCGAAATCGCCATAGAATGTCACCCTGGTTATCTAACGTCAAAGGACTGGCAAGGCTTGTTGGATGCACGATTTAATCGTTTTAGTCTGGGTATTCAGGACTTCAATGAGGATGTACTAAGGCTCGTTAATCGTACACCTTCTGAATTACCAACGGAAGAGATAGTGGCTATTCTTCGTAGCGCAGGCGTTAGTCTTAATATGGACTTCCTTTTTGGTTTACCGCTTCAGACGTCGGATAGCTTCAAGAATACAATAGAACGTGCAGTAGCAATGCGCCCCGACCGAGTTACAACCTTTAGTTATGGTCACTGCCCATGGATATTTAAGCGCCAGATGATACTTGAGAAGGCTGGTCTCCCTAGTGCGGAAGAGAAGGCATTGATGTTCCAAAAGGCTAAAGAGGTACTGCATGAGGCAGGTTATCTTAGTGTTGGTCTGGATCATTTTGTGCTCCCTAATGATGAACTATCTGAGGCTTTGCGGTCGCATAGATTACATCGTAACTTCCAAGGTTATTGTACTCGTCGCACAACAGGACAAGTGTATGCCTTTGGCGTAACAGGTATTAGTCAGTTAGATACAGCCTATGCCCAGAATACAAAATCTATAGATGAATATATTGCAGAGGTCACAAAGGGCACATTACCTATTCGCAAAGGTTACCAACTAACACCTAGAGAACGAATTGTACGTGAGGTCATAGAGCGTTTGATGTGTAACTATCATCTTGATTGGACAAATCTTGCAGAGGATTTGGCAATATCTGTTGATGAGGTGAAAAGGGCTATCAATTATGATGTAGAACGCCTGCAAGAGATGGAACGTGATGGTATTCTTCGTTTGACAGAACATACGTTGGAGATGACAGGAGAGGGCAATCCCTTTGTTAGAACAGTGGCTGCAGCACTCGATCCAATGATGATAGACACTGATAAGAAGTTCTCAAAACCGATATAAAAAACCTTATATCTCACCCTTACTTTATTGAAAGAAGAGTGGGCGAGAGGCTTCTATAGAAGATAAATAATATGGAACAACAAAGAAAGATAGTTGTGGTTGGCGCCGGACTTACTGGTCTTACTTGTGCCGCCCACCTGCGTCATAAAGGTCAGGATGTTGTGGTACTGGAGGCGGCTGAGCGTATTGGTGGACTCATGCAGACGGAAGAGATAGACGGCTTCATTATGGAACAAGGACCGAGTACGGGTACTATTAAATATCCAGAGGTGGCTGAACTCTTCGATATGTTAGGCGATGATTGTGCGCTAGAGGTGGCACAGCGTTCTGCTAAGTGCCGTTTGATATGGAAAGATGGGCGCTTTCGTGCACTGCCTTCTGGACTTTGGTCAGCTATCACAACCCCGCTCTTCACCTTGAAGGATAAGTTCCGCATCCTTGGTGAACCATGGCGTAAGAAGGGAACAGACCCTAACGAGAGTGTTGGAAGCCTTGCTGAACGACGCTTAGGGCGGTCATTTGTGGACTATGCTGTCGACCCTTTCCTCTCTGGTGTGTATGCTGGCGATCCCTATAAGCTACCTACTCGCCTCGCCTTGCCTAAGCTCTATGCTCTAGAACAGCATTATGGGAGCTTTATTAAAGGCTCTATAGCACTGGCAAAACAGCCAAAGACAGCCAGAGACAAGCGTGCGACGAAGGATGTTTTCTCAACGTGTGGAGGATTCCGCAACCTAGTTTCTGCGTTAGGGAGAGTCATAGGTGAGGATAGAATCCTAACGAGTTGCAAGGAGTTAAGAATAGAGCCGTTAGGAGATAAGTGGAAACTAGTTTGGGGCGAGAATACTATAATAGCTGAGCAAGTCATTACCACTTGTCCAGCCTATGCTTTACCCGAGTTATTGGAGTTTTTACCTAAGGAACAGCTCAATGATTTAAGCAACCTTTATTATGCTCCTGTAATAGAGATTGGAGTGGGAATGAGGAATACGGGGCGTGTACATTGGAATGCTTTTGGTGGTTTGGTACCTTCTAAAGAACGCCAGAATGTATTGGGAATCCTTATGCCTTCCGCTTGCTTCGAAGGTCGTTCACCTAAAGAAGGAGCTAATTATGCGTTCTTCATTGGCGGTGCTCGCCATCCAGAATATCTCAATAAGACGGATGAAGAGCTTACGGAATTGGTGAATAAGTCTCTTCATACGATGTTAGGATACCCCGAAGGCACGCGTGCAGACGTTATTCGCATTTATCGACATAGCCATGCTATCCCACAATATATGCCCGAAACAGATGCTAGGCTCCATGCTATTGACACCATAGAACAAGCGCACCCAGGATTGCATATCATAGGTAATCTGAAAGATGGTATCGGGATGGGCGACAGGATTAAGCAAGCTGTGGATATGGCAGATAGGATTAGTTCGATATAAGGAGTTGAAAGGACTGTTAGACAGCCTTATGAATATACGGGAAGGGCTGGATCACCTATTGTGATTCAGCCCTTTTGTTATTTCAGAGAATACTAGTTGCCTATTTGTTAGAAGCGATAAGTCACCGTAGCCTTGATGTTTCGTGGTGCTCCAGGGAATGAGCGGAGCTTGTCGTAACCGCCTACCCAGTAGACTTTATTCATCACATTATCAAGATTCAGTTGTACTTGTAGGTTGCGCAGACGATAGTATAAAGCTGCATTCACCAAGCCATATCCAGGATAAACAATCGTATTCTCACGTCGTCCGACCTGTCCATATCGTTTGGTTACAGCATTCAAGCCGAGTCCGAAACCAAAGTTACGTAGCGCACCAGTAGGAACGATATACTTCGACCATATATTGAAGGCATTTCGTGGAGTATTAGGACGTTGCATACCAAAGTCCTTTTCTGAGTCAGTCGCAGTCTTAGTGATTGCTGCATGTGTATAAGCATAGTTAGCAACGATACTCCAGTTTGGTAAGATGAAGCCTGCTATATCCATTTCTATACCCTTTGATGTTTCTTCACCCACCTGTTCCAATCGTTCTGGGTTGGCTGGGTCATTTGCATTATAGAGCGTGTTACGCTTCTGAAGATGGAAGAAGGAGAGCGTCGTACTGAGCCGTTTGTCGAACCATTCTCCCTTGAGTCCTGCCTCAAACAGTTGGCTATATTCTGGGTCGAAAGGTCCACCTGTATTAGGATTCCCCTGTACAGACGCACTCTGTGGCTCAAACCCCTTTACCCAAGTGCCATATACATTTAAGTTCTGATTAATGGCAACGACTGCACCAATACGTGGTATGAAGGCGTGTTGTGTGGTGCGTGTCTCCTTGTTAGTCTTGTAATTCAAGATATCTGTGAAGTATTCCTGGCGGATACCCAAGAGCAGTTTAACGGGTCCTGCCTCAAGTTGTTCCTGCAGGTAGATGCCGTGAGAATATTGCAAATAAGGCGAGAGAGCCGTTGTTACGAAGATGTATTTAGAGTAGTCACGCTCCACGTTGTTATTATTACTTGTCAAGTCATAATAGGGGACGTTGGTCTTTGGATTACCATCCTTGTCTAGTATGTAGCGTGCAATGTTTGCAGGTTTAAAGGCTGTTGTTGTCGTTCCATCCTTGAGTAGGTATCCGCCAGCAGTCATAGCAGATGAGCCTGCCTGCTGTGCCATTTGGAAGTAATCATAGCCCAGCAGGATGCGATGACGCAGTGTACCCGTTGTCACATTATAGTTGAAATAGGTATTAAAACTATTGTTACGGAAGTGGCGCTGACGTATCAGACATTGCATGAGAATACGTGATGGGCTTTGTGAACCATCTGCTAACTTCACGTAAGCGTTAGCTTGGTTGTGCTCACGTAAGTCCTCATCGTAGGATGAATTCAGGTAAGTGGCATTGAGTGAGAGGTTATCTGTGAACTTGTGAGTCACGCCAAGCGTGATGTTTACAAGGTTCTCTTTCAGGTAGTCATTCGTAGCTGATAGCGAACGGCTAATAGGCACTGAACGCAAGTCACCATCACCAAAGATTGGCTGACCACGGTCCACTTTGCCATCTGTACGCTGATATACAACATCGACATTGAAGCGTGTTCTGTGTGTTGGTAGGAATGAGAAAGAAGGTGCGATGATATAATTCGTGTTCTCTTGTAGGTCACGATAGGAGTCGGTATGCTCGTAACCTAGGTTGAGTCGATAGAGCAAGGTATGCTTCTTATCCAGCGGACCTGTGAAGTCGGCATAGGTGTTCAAGGTGTTGAAACTGCCGACAGTAGTCGATACTGTATTGCGGTTATAGGGCAACGGCTTCTTAGTAACACGGTTGATGACACCTCCTGGTGCTGCGTTTCCAAAGAGGGCTGAAGCAGGACCTTTGATAACTTCTACACGTTCGATGTTAGCCAATGACTGCTGTTTCCAAAGGCTAGTTTGTGCACGCATACCATTGACGAGGTTACCTGAATTTCGGTTACCTGTTGTTCGGAATCCACGGATAGAGAAGTCGTTATAGAAGGTGTAAGGGCTTACGCCACTGATATTCTTCACCACGTCGTTGACAGTCGTTGCACCTTGGTCACGCACAAGTTCCTTTGTTACGTAGCCTATGGACTGCGGAATGTCCTTCAGCGGTGTTTCCGTCTTAGTTCCAATGAATGAGTTTGTGTTCTTGTATGACCTTTCGTTACGTCCAATAACCTCCACGGTTTGTAATGTCTGGTCATGTAAGAACGGGGTGCTCGATAGCGAGTCTTGCATTAGGCTATCTCTTTGCAGTTCCCCTTGCGAGTGCGCTTGCGCATGAATAGGAAGGGCAGCACTATATAATAAGGTACCCGTCAACAATAAGTAAGAATGTAGTCTTGTTAACATGTGATATTTGTATTAATCCTGAAACGTTATATATTTCGCTGTGCAAAAGTATATAAAACAGGTGAATACGGCAATACCTAAGAATAGGTAATATAGTGCGTTTTAGCGACACATACGAGTCAGCTCAGTGACACATATGTGTTACCACCTGTAACACATACGAGTCATTTCATTTACACGTATGTGTCATTTCGGTAACACGTACGTGTCATTTTCGGTTACAATTATGAGTTCTTCTCCCGTCTAAAGGCTATAAGTACATAGATGAGGCTAATGATAGCGACCGCAGTTTCGGCTATGTAGAGACCGCGATAAGCGAAGAGGTGTGCCACGGTTCCCGCTAGTACGGCAACGAGCAGCCCGCTTATATGACTGATTACAATCTGTATCGTGAAGTCTGTACCCTCTCTGCCAGGGCGAACGCATCGCATGGCTGAGGTGTAGAGAACCACGGTAGCTAGTCCGTAACAAGCCTGAATGTAAATGATACCCATGACGAATGCTACCTTATTGAAGTCGGTGAAGGTCATTGCAAGGAAATATACGGGTGCCAGAATGATGAGCCCTGCAATGATGATACGTGCTTTATGTATTCCGATTCGGCGTATGAGTACTCCAGAGAACCATGCCATAATAAAGGAGGCAGTGGTACCAACGATTCCCGTAAGGAAGCCAATCTCCTTCATGTCGTAACCCTTATCAACGAGGTAAGGGCGTAACATGGATAGAATACCTATAATGCCCATGTAATAGAGCATTAGGAATCCTATCTGTGGCCATATTTGCTTACGTGTAAAGAAGCGGAAGATATCCGTCCACTTGGCACGCTCTCGTGGTTTCTCATTCTCTATTTTGATATGAGTATTGAGCAGTAAGGGAATGATCATCATCGTAACAAATAAGGCTAGGCAGGGCACTACGACATTCCAACCATAGCTTTTAAGTAAAATGAGCAATAGTCCTCCACCAATGACAGCGCCTCCGAAAGCTCCCATAGATTGCATACTGTTCAGCATACTATGATCGTGTTTCTTGAAGGCGAGTATGGCAAGCGCATCAGTAGCTATGTCTTGTGTAGCAGAGGCGAGCATGGAGATGCAGGCAAGGATGATGACGAGCGTAATTTCCGAGTGCACATTGATGAGCCCAGTGGCTAAGAGTGCAACGGCATATATCAGTTCCGTGGTGACAATCGTTCGTTTGTAGTCGCCCACTGTTATGCAATGTCGGTCAATGAAGGGCGACCAGAGGAACTTAATCGTCCATGGTAGTCGGACGAGGTTTAGCAGTCCGATGGTTGCAAGACTATATTGCCCTTCCCTCATGATTACCTGTAAGGCTGTCATGAGAAAGGATGAAGGTACCATCTGTGCGATGTATAGACAGAAGAACGTACCGAGACTTAGTTTCTTTGAAGATATACTATTGAACATATGATTCGTTGGTTTTTCTGCCCTAATTCTAGAATGTCACGCTGACAGAAGTTCCGAAGGATAGAGGCTTACCCTTCTGTGCGTAGTTACCCGTTGACATCTTGAAGCCATACGCCATATAGTCAGTTCCCGTTAGATTCTTACCCCATAGATCCCATGTAACTATACCCTTTGTGATACTAACTTTCGCATTGAGCGTTGCATAGAAGTTCTGTCGGACGATGTTATCATCAGCCCAATAGATACGACCGAGACCTGTTAAACCAGCATTAAATACTACCTTATCAAACCATCCAGCCTGCATAATGGTGTAAGTTCCATCTAAGGATAGCGTGTGGTTAGGCACCATAGGAAGTCTATTACCAGAGAAGTCCTCGTTAGCACTCTTCTTGTATTCCAAGTAACGAGCATGGGTGTATCCATAGTTCATTGTGAGCTGTAAACTCTTGATTGGATGATAAGCCATTGAAAGCTCGAAACCCTTGCTATCGGTGTGCCCTGCATTAGCAATCACGTTACCCACACCAGGGACAGTGTAAGTCGTTTGCATGTGTCGCCAGTCAATGTAGAATAAATCAGCCTCGGCTGTCATTCGCCCATTCAAGAACTTCAATCGTGTTCCAACCTCATAGTTCCAGCTGTATTCTGGAGCGTAAGTACGCTCGGCATCAGTTTTGAATATCGTGTTAAATCCGCCTGGCTTATAACCCCTAGTGACACTCGCATAGTAGAGGTTATCCTTGTTTGTGAGATATTGAAGCGTGAACTTAGGTGTGAATTGGCGGAAGCTAGCACTACTAATAAAGTCCCTTACATGAGCCGTTGCGCCTGTTGTAAGCGTCACCTTCTCCTGGTTGTAACTTGTCTTTGCGTGCTCGTAATCAAAGCGTAAACCCGCTGTTGCTGATAAGCCTCTCCATATATTATATGAGCTTTGATGATAGATTGCATAGCCCGTAGTGGGGTTCTTATAGGTAGTAGGCGTTGAGAAATTCCTCGTGTAATAGCTCGTTTCAGCGAATTGGTTGGAATGTAGCAACATACCAAACACGCCAATAATCCATTGGTAACGCCCCTTGTCATTCGACTTTAAGGTGATGTCCTGTGATAACATATTCTGATGATAGCTATTATCAGTGAAGAATATGTCCTTTGGGGTGAAGTCCTGGTCAAGTCCTTGGTGTGATTTGATGAATTGATAAGATGTCTGACTATTGAAACTAATATGCCCGTTCTCATATCGTACATTGAAACCAGTAGAAGAGATAAGACGTTTGTAAGGGCTATTGCGGTTATAACTGATAGGCGATAGCTCATCTTTTACAATGTCATAAGGTGCATAAGGATACCCATTCTGCTTACTAAGTGTGAGCGTACTATTGAGATGGATGAGCCAATTCGTGTTGGGTCTCCAATAGAGTCCTATGCGTCCTTCGCCCTCATTCAGCTTGTCAGCCTTCTCATTTAGGAAGTGATTGGTAAACATACCATCGTTGTGATGATAGGAGATAGCCGTAGATATACCGAATTGATCACTCACTTTTGAATAGTTAGAAGCCTGTGCAACAAAGTCGTTAAACCTTCCATAACCAACTTTGATGCGTGTCTTTTGATAGTCAAGAGGGTTATGTGTGTAGACATTAATAATGCCTGCAATAGAGTTACGCCCGTATAAAGTGCCTTGTGGACCTCGGAACACATCCACGGCGGCAATATCACTGAGGTCAATGTTGAATGCTGATGACTCAAAGTGGGGCACACCATCAACATAGAAGCCCACCGCTGAGCCCTTACTCTTCGAACCTATACCACGGATATATACCGGTGTATTAGCATACGAACCATAGTCAGGCATATAGAAGTTAGGCATAACCGCCGTTAACTCCTTTAGATTCACAATCTGCTGGTTCTGTAATTGCTGAGTGCTAATGGTTGATACTGCCGTAGAGGTTAGGTTTCTCTTGTTTTGCTTAAAGTCAGTTACTACGATCTCATCAAGTGATACGTTCTTGTTCGCTGTTGAGTCAGGGTTTATCCCAGCTGCCCCACTGATAGTTAGGGACGCAAATAATAAGGCATTTAACATATAAGATGGCTTAATTTAAATGTTTTTGTGCTGCAAAGGTACGGATGATGACTTATCCTGACAATCCTCATTTATAAGGAAATTAAGGCGTATAACTCGTGCTAACAAGCAAAGGGAATGAGATTACAGCAGGCTGGCAAACGCTATTTAATATATTTTCTAATATAGGATAAGCCCTATCTAAAATACTTTTCTTACCTTTGCAAGGTATATTTAAACGATAGAAACGAAATAAGAAGGATGAAGAAGATATCATTTCTCATAGCGATGTTGGCGGTAATACTCGCTTTTGGTTCATGTAGTAAGAGCGAGACTTATGCCAATCAACTCGATAGAGAGAAGAAAGCGATGAACGACTATATCATCAAGCATAGCATTAATGTCATTACGGAAGAGATGTTTGAGAAACAGGGCTTCACGACTGATGTCACCAAGAACCAGTATGTGCTATTTAAGAACACAGGCGTGTATATGCAGATAGTAGATAAGGGGACAGGTAGGGCCATTCAGCAAGGTGAGACCGCTACTGTGCTTTGTCGCTTCCGTGAAGACAATCTTTTAAAAGACACCTTACAGCTTACGAACAATGTATTATACTTTGGAGGTAAGGTTGATAAGATGTCTGTGACAAACACAAGTGGTACTTATACTGCCTCGTTTGACCCATCTTCTAGTGTGATGTATGATGTTTATAAGACGGCATCTGTACCTGCTGGTTGGCTCGTACCATTACCTTATATTAAGATAGGACGTATCACTTCAGCAACATCAACACTAGCTCATGTGAAGTTAATTGTCCCATCACAACAAGGGCAGATAGAGGCGTCTCGCAATGTTTATCCATGTTTCTATGATATAACTTATCAGCGCGGTTTCTAACATCCAGCACATTAATATATAATAGAGGGTAGCCGACTGCCCTCATAAAGATATTCAAGCATGACTCTTATAAAATCTATTTCCGGCATCCGTGGTACTATCGGAGGTCGTGCGGGGGATACTTTAAACCCGCTGGATATTGTTAAGTTCACATCAGCTTACGCTACTTTCATTGCTCGTAAGCACCCAGGAAAGAAGCTAAAGATAGTTGTTGGGCGTGATGCTCGTATCTCTGGACCTATGGTTAAGAATGTGGTATGTGGCACGTTGATGGGTATTGGAGCAGATGTAATCAACATTGGGCTTGCTACAACGCCTACCACAGAGCTTGCCGTGCGTATGAGTGGTGCTGATGGAGGTATTATTATCACCGCTTCTCACAACCCTCGTCACTGGAATGCACTGAAACTTCTGAACGAGGAAGGTGAGTTCTTGACTGCTGCTGATGGTGCAGAGGTACTCGATATAGCTGCACGTGAAGACTTCGAATATGCTGATGTAGATGGAGTAGGGAGCTATACGGATGATAACTCATTTGATGAACGTCACATTGATGCGGTTATGAAGCTTGAATTGCTCGACCTTGAGGCTGTCAAGAAGCGTAAGTTCCGTGTGGTTGTAGACTCTATCAATTCTGTTGGTGGCGTTATTCTCCCTAAGTTGCTAGACCGTCTTGGCGTTGAATATAAGTTCCTTAATGGTGAACCAACAGGTGACTTCGCTCATAACCCAGAGCCTATTGAGAAGAACTTGACGGGTATTATGGATGAGGTAGCCAAAGGTGGCTATGATCTTGGTATCGTTGTTGACCCTGATGTGGATCGTTTAGCATTCATCCAAGAGGATGGTAAGATGTATGGAGAGGAGTACACACTCGTCACTGTGGCTGACTATATCCTTGACCATGTGAAGGGTAGTACCGTTAGCAACCTCTCTTCAACGCGTGCCCTACGTGATGTTACCGAGAAGCATGGCTGCAAGTATTATGCATCAGCAGTCGGTGAGGTCAACGTAACCACAAAGATGAAGGAGGTGGGAGCCGTTATCGGTGGTGAAGGTAATGGTGGAGTCATTTACCCAGAGAGCCATTATGGACGTGATGCACTCGTTGGTATAGCTTTATTCCTTAGCTCATTGGCACAAAAGGGAATGAAGGCAAGTGAGTTACGCAAGACTTTCCCAGAGTATTTCATAGCAAAGAATCGTATTGACCTTACGCCAGAGACCGATGTAGATGCAATCCTTGTTCGTGTAAAGGAGTTGTACGGACAAGAGAAAGACGTGCATGTTACGGATATTGATGGCGTGAAGCTCGACTTCCCAGATGCATGGGTTCATCTTCGCAAGTCAAACACTGAGCCTATTATTCGCGTCTACAGCGAGGCTAACACGATGGAGGCTGCAGATGCATTAGGCAAGAAGCTCATGCAAGTAGTTTACGATATGCAGTAGTACTCACCTTATATTATATAAGAGAAAGGATGCTTTAGAACTATTCTAAGGCGTCCTTTTCTTTTTTATAAAAGGCTATCTCCCAACCTCTCTCCATTCCGTAAGGGAAGTAGATAGCGTTGTTTATATATAGAGGATATATTCCTTTGAAAGGAAGAGGGCGTTTCTTCGGCAGTTAGAAGGCGTTTCCTTATGATGACGAGAGGCTCTCTTGGTCATGAGGAGACGCTCTCTTTCTTTCCATTCATTAGCCCTCTTCATTGAAAAGGATGGTGCTAAGTAGTACAGCCGAAGGCATTTGTCCTACTAATTTTGGATAGTCTCTTGTAGAGATATAGCCCATGACTATTCCTAAAGATAACCATGTCGTATAAAAAAGTTATCAGAAAATGTCTCAATTAGTTGCTTAATATCTAAGAATTACCTATATTTGACGCGTGATACCTACGCGATCCTAAATCATAAAAGCAATATACTAATCTAACAATATGATCTTATGAGAAAAACAAAGGAAGACCTCAAGTCTGCAAGGAAGGGCGAGAGACTATTCATGGCGAGTCTATTTGCTACATCGTGTTGCATGCTCCCAATGATTAGCCTAGCATCTCCAGCGGATAATGCTGTCATGGTTGTGCAGCAGAAGAGCAATGTAATTCATGGTATGGTGATGGACAATAATGGTGATGCCATTATAGGAGCTTACGTCGTGAAGAAGGGCGAACGCAGTGGAGCTGTCACTGATGTGGATGGTAAGTTTACGATAGATGCGACGGACGGAACCGAGTTAGTCGTGAGTTATGTGGGCTTCCAGTCTAAGACCTTCGTAGTGAAAGCGGGCAAAGCAGACTATTCCATCACGCTAGAAGCTGATAATAAAGTGCTAGATGATGTGGTAGTTGTTGGCTATGGAACCCAAAAGAAGGTGAACTTAACGGGCTCTATTGCTACCGTATCAGCCGATAAGTTGGTAAATCGCACGGGTAGTGACGTGTCGAACATGTTGACAGGTCTCATGCCTGGCGTTACTATTATTCAGAACTCCAGTATGCCAGGTAACGACCAAGGAATCCTTCGTGTGCGTGGATTAGGCACCATGGGCAACTCCAGTGCGATGGTGATAGTCGATGGAGTAGAGTCTAGTTTGAGTGCGGTAAACCCCAACGATATAGAGAATATATCGGTATTGAAAGATGCTGCAGCCTCTGCTATCTATGGCGTTCGAGCAGCTAATGGTGTGGT
This sequence comes from Prevotella sp. 20925_1_30, assembly GCF_041433025.1. NCBI lineage: Bacteria > Pseudomonadati > Bacteroidota > Bacteroidia > Bacteroidales > Prevotellaceae > Prevotella > Prevotella sp. 20925_1_30. The sequence goes on from NZ_JAPWAR010000003.1 coordinate 24,792, forward strand.
ACTCATTACAACGAAACACGGACAGAAGGGGCGTACAACCGTCACTTATGATGGCTATGTTGGTTGGCAACAAGCCACTCGTATGCCTAAATATGTTGGTTCTTATGACTATGCGAAACTGATGAATCTTGCCTACAAGAACGATGGGCAAGCCGCACCTTATAGTGATTCTGACCTACAGAAGTTCAAAGATGGTAGCGACCCCGACCGCTATCCAAACTCTGATTGGTTGGGTGCTTTGCTAAGTGAAAAGGGCTTCTTCCATAACCATCACGTGGGTATAAAGGGCGGAGGTGACCGCGTTGTCTACTCTTTAGCGATGAACTATTTTGATAAGGATGGCTTGATTTATAACACAAACTACAAGAAGTTTAATATCTTAACCAACCTTGATGCACAAATAAATAAGCGTGTTAAGTTGTCAACGAATCTCTCGCTCTATCGTAGTAAGCAAACCTCTCCTGCAGAAGGGGTGAGCAACTTGATGCATTATGCCTTTAGAGAGGCGCCTACAACAGCCATCCAATATGCAAATGGGCACTATCCTCTCTTCAAAAATGAGCATAACTCGGTTGCTTCCGCTCGAATGGGTGGAACGAGTACAAACGTTGTGACGAGTGTTCAAGGTAATCTTGGATTGACGGTAGACATAGTTGATGGCTTGAAATTCCGTGGTATTGCTGCTTCTTCATTCAGCCTTTCTGATAATCCTGTACATAGTATGTCAATGCCATTCTATGGTATCAATGCGGGTGGTGAATCGTTGGTAAAAACCACACAAAGCTATATCTCAGAGTACGATATCAAGTATTTTGAGACGAACCTACAGGCTTATCTCGATTATAACAAGACCTTCGGGAAGCACAGCATTAGTGGCTTACTGGGTTTATCTCAGATCTATCAGCAAACACGTTACCTCTATGCGATGCGCAAGAACTTACCCAATAGCCTCAGCCAGTTGAGTGCTGGTGAAGTAAAAGGGCAGAGTACAAATGGCAATGAGGTAGAGTATGCATTGCGTTCAGCCTTTGGCCGCTTGAATTATGTATATGCTGATAAGTATCTCTTCGAGGCTAACTTGCGTTATGATGGTACTTCACGCTTCCCAAAGAATAAGCGATTCGGTGCATTCCCGTCCTTCTCTTTAGGTTGGAGAGTATCTGAAGAAGCCTTCATGCAGTCTACTCACTCGTGGCTTAACAACTTGAAGTTGCGCCTGTCATGGGGATTGCTTGGCAATCAAGAGACCGTTAACTCTGATGGTTCCGTCAACTATTATCCTTACCAGAACACTTACAGTTACGGTTACGATTACAGTTACAACGACCAGTTGCAGTCGGGTATCTCCATCTCATCACGTATGGCAAACCCTAATATCACATGGGAGAAGACGGCACAATGGAACTTCGGTATTGACGCTACTCTCTTCAGTAACCGCTTGAACTTCACGTTGGATGTGTTCCGTAAGGATACGCGCGATATCCTTTTGCAGCTCCCTGTTCCTGGTATCTTGGGTGTTGACCCTCCTATGCAGAATGCTGGTAAGGTGCGTAACACAGGTTTCGAACTTCAAACGAGTTACAACAATCATGTCGGCGACTTCGTCTATTCTATAACAGGAAACTTCAGTTATGTGCATAATAAGATAGTCGACCTCAGTGGAGGCGATGTACCTGGGCAGTCGGTAGGCGACCCACTTTGGGCATACTATGGCTATGTGTGCGATGGAATATTCCGTTCACAACAGGAGATAACCAATCATGTTAGGCAGTCGATGGGCGATCCCGTACCAGGTGACTTGAAGTATCGTAATCTCAATGATGACGATAAGGTGGACAGTAACGACCGTAAGATTCTAGGTTCATACTTCCCTAAGATCAACTATGGCATTAATATCAACTTGCAGTATAAGGGCTTCGATTTCAGTGCAGTGCTACAAGGTGCAGCCGACGTGAAAGGCTTACCAGTGCCCGAGATACGCTATGCCTTCTATAATGGTGGTAAGGTGACAGACAAGTACCTCGATAGTTGGACAGAGGATAACCCAAATGCTTCGATGCCACGACTATCTATGACTGACAAGAAGAACAGGCTTATTTCGAGCTTCTGGGTACAGGATGCTTCTTACTTGAAGATGCGCAATATCCAACTCGGATATACGCTCCCTGCAAAGCTAATGAGCAAGTATGGAGTTAGTAGGATGCGTATTTATGGTAGCATAGATAACCTCTTTACCATCTCTAGCTTCGATAGTGTAGACCCAGAATTAGTTTCTGGTAGCTACTACCCATTGACGCGTAATTATACTATAGGGCTTAACATAACATTCTAAAAGATTATAATCATGAGAACAAAATATAGTATTGCTGCTTGCTTGTTTGCGCTAGCTTTCCTTACTTCTTGTAATGATAGTTTCTTGCAGCGTGACCCTAAAGATGAGTATTCTGACGTATCTTTCTGGAAGACTCCAGCGGAGGCAGAGAAATACGTGACTGGTATAAATCTATATCTGGTAGCCCCCGAGAACCACACCATTATGACGGATTGTTACACTGATAATGCCGTCCCTGTGCACGTGGGAGCAGAGCAAGGATCGCTGTCAGCTGGTACGGCGGTGTCGACGAATAGGCATTTCCAACAGGTTTGGGATGCTGCCTATGAGGGTATCCGACGTTGCCTGGTGTTCTATCAACATATAGATAATGTGCCCATGGCGGCTGCTGATAAGGCAAGACTTACGGGGGAAGTGCAGTTCCTAGAAGCCTTCTTCTATTCAACATTGATGAAGTTTATGGGAGGGGTGCCTATCCTTGATCACCCGTTGTCACTGAATGAACCTATGCCAGAGCGTGCTACGGAAGAAGCTACTTATAATTACATTGTAAGTCTACTTGACAAGGCTGCACCAGCATTGCCTGATATCCGTCAGAGTAGCGATCACGGCAAACCTAGTGCGGGTGCTTGCTATGCGCTCAAAGCACGATTGGCACTCTATGCCCATAAGTATGACGTGGCTGAGCAAGCCGCTAAAAAGGTGATGGACATGGGGGTATATGGCTTATATAACAATTATGCAAACCTCTTCCAGCCTGTTGCTGAGGACTGTAACGAGATTATATTCGACCGCGAATACCTGTCGAATCCTAAGAACTCCAGCGAGGGAAGCATGATAGGACTGTTCTTTGCACCTATTGTAATGGGTGGTTGGGAAGCCTTGTCGCCAACGCAAGACTTAGTGGATGCCTATCCTTGCACTGATGGAAAGTCCATCCAAGATTCGCCACTCTATGACCCTAATCATCCGTTTGAGCACAGAGATCCCCGCTTAGCAGCCTCTATCCTATGGAATGGTTCGATGATTGCTGGACATGAGTACACGACGAATAGTATTGGTGATGGCAACCACACACGCACGGGCTATTGTATGCGTAAATATATGAATCCAGAGAACGATGGTATCAATAATTACGACTGGACAAACTTCATTTATATCCGCTATGCAGAGGTGCTACTCACTTATGCTGAGGCGCGTAACGAGCAGCTTGCCTCACCTGATAACCAGGTCTATGATGCGGTGAATGCTATTCGTCAACGCCCTAGCGTGAATCTCCCAGCATTAGCTTCTGGTATGACAAAGGATGAGATGCGTGCGGCAATTAGGCTTGAGCGTCGCCTAGAGTTTGCCTTTGAAGGCATACACTTGTTCGATACCCGTAGCTATAAGACGACGGAGGCTGACGTGAAGAAACCCGTTTATGGTATGCGCCCTGACGGCACGAAGTTCCTTGTAGAACAGCGTAAGTTCAATCCTAATCGCGATTATCTGTGGGCTATCCCATTGACTGAAGTCGATCTTTCAAAGGGAGTTCTAAAGCAGAATCCTAATTGGGATTAAGTCCCCTGATACCTCATAGAGAAAGCCGTGCTACGAGTAATGAATCGTAACACGGCTTTCTTGCATTATAGCTGTTTATGATCTACTAAAATCGATACATACGAGTAAGCGTTCTGACACGTATGTGTTAACGCCACTGACACATACGTGTTATTGCGCTGAATCGTATGTGTCATCACGCTGACACGTATGTATTAAAAAACATGGGTCTTATGAGTCTGCATTTGAACTTATTAGTTTCAAGATAATTCTCACTTATTCTCAAGAATATTCCCACTTATTCTCAAGGTGGAATCTCACTTATTCTCAAGAAGCCTCCTACTTATTCTCAAGGTGGAATCTCACTTATTCCGTGGAAAGAGGGTAGAGGCTGTTAGCTGATGATTATTGCTAAGAGTAAGTCCTTTTCATGGCTTATATTAGCGCAGTATGTGCTGTTATTTCATAGCTCTTCACGTTTTATAGAGCTATTCGGATGGGGATTAAGCCTTTATAGTAGTCTTATCAGCGCATTATCTGCAACTCCTCATTCATTCTTCCGATTCTCCTTATTAGTCAGCCCTAGCTTCCGTTATCAGTCGTCCTATTTCTTCCTATTAGTTCTTCTAGCTCTTCCTATTAAGTTCTTCTAGGCTCTGTTATTGGTTGTCCTAGCTCTTCTTATTAGTTCTTCTAGGCTCCGTTATCAGTCATCCTAGTTCTTCCTATTCGTTTTTCTAGCTCTCCTTATTCAATAGACTATAACGAAAAACGGAAGACCTTATATAAAGTCTTCCGTTTTTAAGGGTGGAGGGTGGGACTCGAACCCACGACATTCAGAACCACAATCTGACGCTCTAACCAACTGAACTACATCCACCGTGTTGGCTATTTCTCTTTAGCGTGTGCAAAAGTACGGCTTTTATTTGAACTGACCAAATATTTCCCGTACTTTTTTAATATAATTCCTTACTTAGCAGGCGCAGCTGGAGCCTGTGGAGCGTTGCCCTGCGCACCTTGTGCTGGGGTAGCTTGCTTTTGCTGACTTGCGCCAAAGTTAGGTAAGTTGTTAGGATTTGTTGCGTTATTGCCCGTTGCAGCCTTCTCTATAACGCTCTCATCTGTGTTTGCTGTTGGAGCAACATATGCGCTTGCAATACTGATAACGACCATTGCAATTGCCAAACCCCATGTAGCTTTCTCTACGAAATCAGTAGTCTTGCGAACTCCCATGATGGCATTAGATGAAGAGAAGTTAGACGATAAACCACCTCCCTTTGACTCTTGAATCAAGACAACTCCTATCATCAAGAGAGCAGCAATCACAATAAGAATTACGAATAACGTGTACATTTTCTTGTCTTATTTAATATTGTTATTTATTATCAATTTCTCTAAGAAACGTATTTGATCTGCAAAGTAACGATTTTTTTTCGGATATACCAAATTTAATCGCTTAATAATTTCCAGTGCCTTGGAATATCTACCCTGTTTGATGTATATACGTGCCAAAGTCTCGGTGAAGTAACCAGTATCCTCTGTTTCAGCCGCTTCATCATCGTTGTTATCCTCGGGTTCGTATTCTGTTTCCTCTTGTAGGGTAATTTTACCACCCTCGTTATTGATGAAGTCATCAATTAGCTCTTGTCCTTTCAGCTGCGGCGTTCGATCTTGCTTCTGCTCGCTCTCGCTTTCAAGTAAGTAAGCTACGTAATCAACAGTAGCATCAGCAGGTGTTGGCTTTCGATGAGGTGTTGCCGTCTCTTCGCTATTATCTTCTGGGATTTGATCAAGGAAGGAGTCAATGAGCGAGCGAGTACGATCTTCTTCTGCTTGTTGTGTAGGTTGCTTGTCGTCAGAAATAGTTTTCTGATTAGTTTCTGCCTGCTTCTCTTGCGTTGCCAGTTGATAGTGGATACCCTCAACAAGGTTAAAGAGTATGCGACAATCAGAGATATAGACAGCTGCCCGCCGCAATTCATCATCAAACGTAGGGTCATGCATTAAGAAGAGATTCTGCAACAGAAGGATGCGTGCTGGCTGATAGTAAGGATATAGCGCAAGCAGACTCCTAAGGTTGTATAGGGTCTCCTTGTTCAGTTTCTCCGGATGTTTAATGAGGTTGGCAATATCCATTGGTTGATGTGTGATAGACGATGATTATTCGTGAATAGCGTTTTTTCGGATTACCAGTTAGCTACTGTTGCATTGAAAATCTGGTCAGTTAAATCCTTTATCATATCCGTAACCAACTTCTCTTGTACGGAGTTTAGGTTTTGCGTAGTAGAGTAACTAGACGTTGCAGTAAACTGGCGTTCGAAATCTTCCTTATGGTTTGTATTATTCGTAAAGCGCACATTCACCGTTATCGAAAGTTCCGTCTGAGCCGAGTAACCCTCGCTAGACACACTCTTATTGCGTTGTTGGTACTGCGTTATCTCGCCTTCTATCTTCATATCACCATTCCGCTTTACTTGTTGCAAACGTGTATGGTTAGCAAAGACATCCTTCAGTTGATTGTTGAACATTGGTCCCATTGGCCCCCATACGTAAGCAGATCTGATAGGGAAGTCAGCTATCTGTATCGTGTGCACTTTGTCATAATTGATACTTGCACCATTAAACTTATAGGAAACACTGCATGCCGCCAATAGAAGTATGCAAATAATAGCAAATCCCCATTTGGCTGGGTGCATTGACTTAAATCTCTTTCTATTATTCATCTTATGTTAGAATCGCTCTGTGAGGTTCTTATTCTATAGAATCTTTATCCAATCCATACTGTTTGATACGGCGATAGAGTGTGCGGTCACTGATACCGAGCTCTTGTGCAGCCTTCTTCCTGTTACCATGATTGCGCTCTAGAGCTTTCTCCACTAATTGCTTTCCAATATCGTTAAGATTGAGCGTCTCTGGCTCTGATATTTCCTCCGCTACCGCATCCTCAACTTGTTGTAACGGGGTCTGAATAGGCTGTTTGTCAGGAGCAGTAGGTAGATTCGGTGTTGCTATAGGAGCTGGTTGGAAGCCACTTGCACCATTGAGTTGTCTACTCTCTTCTAACTGCTTCCGTACGTTGTTAAGGTCACGACGTAAGTCACTCACGTTGCCCCTTAGCTCGTATAGAATCTTATACAATATCTCTCGTTCGCTCTCATAACTTGGCGAACCGTTGCCGTTTGGAATAGTTGCCAACTGCGTACTATCCTGATCGCGGGGAATAAAGTGGAGTAAGGTCTCAGCGTCAATCTCCCGCTTCTCGCTCAGTACAGACATCTGTTCCGTAATGTTCTTCAACTGCCGAACATTACCCGGCCACTTGTATTGCAGCATTATTTGGCGTGCCTCCTCAGTCAGAGTAATCTTCGGAAGACGATACTTCTCTGCCATTTGCATAGCGAACAGACGGAAGAGCAAGATAATATCTTCCCCGCGTTCTCTAAGTGGTGGCATCTGAATAGGAATCGTATTTAAGCGGTAAAACAAGTCCTCTCTGAACTTACCTTCGCTGATAGCCTTACGCATATTGACATTCGTTGCGGCAACAATGCGCACGTCTGTCTTACGAATCTCCTGTCCACCCACACGTATATATTCTCCCGTCTCCAGCACACGCAACAGTCGTGCTTGTGTTGCGATAGGCAATTCGCCCACCTCATCGAGGAAGATCGTACCCTTATTAGCTATACCGAAATATCCCTCGCTCTCACCGATAGCACCCGTAAAAGAGCCTTTCTCGTGACCAAAGAGTTCGCTATCGATAGTTCCCTCAGGGATAGAACCACAGTTAATTGCGAAGTATTTCTCCCTTCTACGTGGTGAGTTATCGTGAATTACACGTGGGATAATCTCCTTACCGACACCACTCTCACCGATAATTAATACAGACAAATCCGTAGGCGCAACTTGAAGTGCTACGTCTAAGGCGTGATTCAGCCCATCGCTGTTACCTACGATGTTATATCTCTGCTTGGTTTGTTGTAATTCTCTTGTATTCATTCGACTGACAAAATTACCTATTTAATTTGAATAAGCTGCAATATTGGCAGACTTTAACAACTCCTTTCAGCTGGCTTTTAGGCTTTACTAACTTGTATGAGGCACTCTATATATTCAGCTAATATAACAAAAAAGAGTCTAACCAAATCAGGAAAAGTCAATCATTTGTCATGTTCCGATTTGTAAGTCGTATATACTAACCAATTACGAATAGCTTTTATATTATATGAATGGTCATAATAAATCGTTAAGACCAATACAGGTTTTACATCAATATGGTATATAGATGTAGAAAACAGATTGGGTTTTTCTTTTTTTATTTGAATCCGATGCTCCCTATAATAAGTGTTTCCTGAATATACAGTATCCAGCATCTCGGTTGTGGACATCAGTAATTCTTTATGTCCACCATAGCTGGAAGTAAAGACCTCACGACCCTCTTGATAAAATTTAATTACTTCTTGAGAGTCTTCTTTTCTTTCTTCGATAATTGTTGTTGTGTCATGATTCTCGTATAGTTTATAAGATTTGACATTATCTATAGGGACTAAAACATGTTGAGTTTTAGAATTACATGATTCCCACACACCAATCCCTATAATCAACACGCAATAATTAATAATTCTTTTTATATTCTTTAAAGACATGGTCAAAGGTGTTTTTTAATTTACTATTTTGTTTAATAATACTGTCTTAAATAGAATGGAATCCATGTATTACCTCTTGTGTTAGAATAATCAAAGATAGAAGGAAAAGCCATACGCCTTTGCACCAGTCTTAGGTATGTACTTACCATTTACGAATGTCCATAGAGTTTCAAGCAATGAAACGCAGCGTTCCATAGGGTGAAACGGTGGGTTTCATAGGGTGAAACTGTGAGTCTCATTCTTTGTAGGACTTACATAAGATAATAGTCCGCCTTCCTTTCAATTTTCACAATACTTTTCTATCAAATTATTTCATTCTAGTTGCAACATAAATGCAGGAAATATCATATTGTATATATTTTAATTATTGCTAATATGATACTTTATAAAAGTATTATCCATACAATGAATTTCAACTTTCCCACAATTAATTTCAATTTTATTGTATGTATCAGATAATGATATTGTATGTACAACTTTATATTGCTGTATATCTATAACAAAAACTTCTAATTCTGTAGCTACAAATATCTTTTTGTTATACATAATCATTTCACAAAAAAGAAACATTAAGTCCAAACACATGAGTCTATGTTTCTTTTTAAAATCATAAATAGCAAAATTTTGGTCAATTCCTATAGCATATATCTTAGGAAATATTTTTAGGAATTGAGGTTGTAATAAGTCACTTGACCAAGCTATTTTTGCATAAGAACCGCCTTCTACTAATTTCCCATATATTCGATAAGAATTATTATGGAAATCATCGAAAACTGAATCATAATTTATTTTTTTATATGTAAAATAATCTATAATTTCAAATTTCATTTCTTTTTAAATATTTTAGGAATGATAGTTGTTACTTTTGGTGCTTTTGTCATATTTCCATCAGCGTAGAAGAAACTAGTTTGAATCTGCCCTCTCTTACCAATCTTTAAAACTTTATTTATTGTGGTACCATATTTATTAGTGCTTCTAGAAACTTCAGTTCCTTTGATTAATGTTGTAGCAAATATTTGTGCTAATTGCTTTTCAGACCTAATACCTAAGGTGTCAAATCCCTCAGGTTTTGGGCAGAGCTTTGGACACTATGCACATTGCCTTCAACTACTCTGCCGAGGAAATAATCAAATTTACTCTCTGTAACTGTGAATTCTGCAACTTTAGTTCCTTTGTTAAGTATTTTAAATAAGCCTGCTCCACTACCAACGAGCCCTAAACCGATATCTGAAAAAGTTGCTATACTATTTGCAGTATTGGCACTAGCTCCAGCAAGTTGTGCACCAGCTTTAATTCCTTGAAAAGTAAATCCAGCTTACAGGTGGATCGGGGTTGGTGTCTGGTGTCGTGTTAGGATGTGGTGTCTGAATCCAACCCTGTGGAACATCGTGGTTGCCGAGTGTGTCAATGATAGAGTTATATCCTCGCTTTGTATTCTCCGGATCACCATACATGCCCTTCATTGTAGGTACACCAGGGGCTACGCCAAGCTGTTTGTAGTATTCCTCCTTTTGGCTCCCTATCTGGCTCATGAGCTTAATATATATCAATATGAATAACTATCATTATATTCATTCACTGGTGCCCTTTCTTGACAGAATTTTTCTTATATAAAAAACACAAGAAAATCATTTCGGTTATGAATATTAAGAATCCAAATACTATATAGAACGGAGCCTCATATGGCATGTAATTTATGCAATCAATCCATATACATAGATACCAAACAATGAAGACAACACCTATGAATGAAGATATCCATTTTCGTATCATTGGAGTTCCGTATATAAGAAAGGTAATTATGAAACCTAACGTATATAATGTGTTGCTGTAAAAATAAAGGATACCTTCCCCTATATCAAAACTATTTTTGTATCTATATTGAACAAAGGTGGTCACTAAAATATACACCAAAGATAACAAAACAATAGATAATATTTTCTTAACTTCGATCTTCATTTTACTTTAAAATATAAACACCCATATTATTTGCTGGATAATCATTCTTTTTCATTACCCTATTCGAAAAATCTATGCCGAGAAAATACGTATGTTCAACGCTCTTATAATATCTATGCTTAGCCCAAGCAATAGCTCTTTTTATCATAGCATTATCATACGTATTACTATAGTCATAAGACGGAAATATTAAATTCCACAAACTGCTATTAGCGAACTGTGCACCATCCGCAATAGTGTTTCTCTCTGCATACTCCGAATCAAAACTGTTCTTATAATAATTCCTATAATCATTAAGTGCAAACGGGATTTGTCCGATGGCATCTGCCCAATAAGGAATGCCTTCAATTTCCACAAGAAGATAGCCATTGGCAGGTTTTCCTTCTGCTTTCCAATCCCCTGAGCCGTGGGATCTATAAGACAACATACTTCTATCTATTTCTGCAAAGTCTATTATATCCTGCCAAGTAAAATGTTTAAAACTTTCAGATTTTCTGATGTTTGCATTCACTGATAATAATGGCATATAATTTTCGGCAGTAGATTCAAACCATTGCGTTCCTCTTTTATATAAATCGGAAGCCTTTATCTTACTTTTCAAAAATGTACCATCATCCAATGAAAACAAGAATCCACCTGTTTTGTTCACGACACTTAGTGTATCTCCATTCAAATCTATCCTACCTATTGGGTTTGCACCGCAATAATTATATGGAGTAAAAGAAGTGTATTTTTCTAAAAATCTATCAACATTCAAAAATAGGCTCGTTGCAGGATTCATATACCTTGCACCATAATAGTACAAGCCTGTTTCTTCATCCATCTCCTTGCCATTGAACTTGTACGGAAGATTCTCACTGCTACTGTGCTCGTCAACTAACAACTCACCGTATGGCAAGTAAGCATCATACTGGGTGATGTTGGCATGATCGTCCGTGATGTAAGACGTGCTACCGAGGTGATCACTGTGATAGAAGAAGGTTTCCTCTTTTGTGGTGTCGTTAGGAATATATCCATAACCAGCCTGCGGGTCATCAGGGTTACTCGGGTCGTTCCATGAGACAGGAGCACCGGGGTTGGTGCCTGGTGTGGTATTAGGACGTGGAGTCTGAATCCAACCCTGTGGCACATCATGGTTACCGAGTTCGGTGAGGACGGCGTTATAACCAACACCAGTATTCTCTGGATCACCATACGCACCCTTCTCTGTCGGTACACCTGGAGCTACACCCACCTTCTTATAGTATGCTTTCTTCTGTGTCTGGATCTGATTCATACGTTCAGCATAGTCCTGCTGACCAGCCGTTACGTATGAGCCGTTGCGTCCGTAAACGTTGTTAAACAATCCTGTACCGATACGGCTGGCGATTCGCTTGTCACCGATAAAGTAATGCTTCGTGAATCTATTCTTGTTAACAGAGAGGATACTTGCAGGGTAAAGCGTGAAGTTATCCGTCTCGTGGAACGTGATGCCCTGCGGTGCACCGTTGATATACACACCCTCCATCGTACCGTAACTCTTCATAATACGTTCACCAGCAGCGTTGTAAGTATAACGACTCGTCTTGCCGTTATCGCTTAAGACCATGAGTCGGTTGTCTTCATCCCAATACATCTCACGGGTAGTATTCGCCGAATCGTTCGTTACTAATGTTGGATTACCGTTGGCATCATACGTGTAATGATCGTGACCAATCTGTGTTGGAGCTGTCGGGTGGTTATTGTCCTCGTACTTATAAGCAAAGTTATAAGACTTAGCAGTCGTCGTTGAGTCCACCTTCTGCACCTTTGTCAGCGGTTCACTCATCCTTCCAAACGACATCACCATATCATACGATGCACGCTTAGCCTTACCGCTTGCATGAATAAGGCGGTTTAGTTCGTCATATTCATACGTATGCGAACTCCTTCCTCCCAGCTTCGCCTTGTTGAGTTTCGTCAGCGACGTTGGGTTGGCAGCATTCGTAATACCGAGGATATTATCCACAGCATCATAACGATACCTGTTTTCCATCACAGTCTGACCATCCGCTGTAAGGTTCATCACCTGCAGACGTTCACGCTGCTTGTCGTAGGTATAGGTAGTCTCCGTGCCATTACCGAGCTTCGTATAGACCGTGTGACCCTCCTTGTCGTAACCTATCCTATCAACAATAACGCTCTGACGTCCCTGTTTATTGCTTGTCATGCTCTCAACCTGTCCAGTAGCATTATAGTGATAAGTCACCACTTCACCATCAGGATAAGTCATTGTCTGCACACGGTTCCAGCTATCATAGGTGGCACCATAGACATAAGTCCTGATATCCGCCACACTCGCCATGACTGTACGGACGGTCTTTGTCACCTCACCCTGCTTGCCGTAGTAATACGCTTCACCACCCGAGGCATCCTCAACGAGGGCAAGACGACCGGCACGGTTGTACTTATCGCCAGCCTTACCATAGGTATAGGTGACACGGTTGAAGAGATTTTCAGGATAAAGCACCTCATGCAGCCGTTCGAAGTCGTAGGTGTAAGAGATATAACCCTTGTCAGATATCGACTTCTTAAGTTCTGCCGTGAGCTTCGTCAGGAGGTTACCTGCCGCATCATAAGTCATGTTATAGACTGATGGCTTGTCACCGTTATACGTTGTCAAACGGAAGTGTACAACTGCAAATATACAACTTTATTTTGTAAATGAGTCTTTAGAGTATGGGAAAACAGGAGAAAGATGAAGGGCGTTGTGTGCGTAAATGTAACCAAGAGAAAAACATCAAAACCCCTAATTAAGTTTAGTTTTTAGTTGCTGTCACTTTTAACACTTCGGGTAAAGGGTTTATAATCAGTAGATTAAATGCGAAAACGGAGTGACAGAAATGACAGCAAAATCAGGAATGGTATACGGTAGGCTTTTGTCCTTGGGTGGAAAAGGGGAACTGGTAGTTATGAGATACGCCTGTTCATGGTAAAACTATCTAGCGCAGGATCGTGTAAACTTATCCGTACCGAAGTATATCACTGAACCATTACGGTCTAATCAGAAATATGTTTACAGTGATTTGAAGCTACGTGTCCACAAAATCTGGAGTTATGCAAAGCATTCAGACTTGTATACCATTCTCTATCAAAGACTTACAAATGCCGTTCTAAAAGGTACCCTTTGGAGGGCGAAAGGGCATCTTTTACCGTGTCAAAGTCCACCTGCTATTTTCAATGTATGAATCTTTATTACAACCTTTCTTATACCCTTTTCTCTTTCATAACAAGCAAATAACTCTCCCCCTGCATTATTATAACAACACCATAAAAACAACCACCTCTCAATTTTCCTGTCATTCCTGTCACTCCTCCCTACATCACAATGCATTGATAACAAGCCGTTTACACGAAATGTTAAAAGTGACAGCAAATGAAAAACAAAAATATGGTATTAGAGTAAATATAAAGACTGCAAGTTGGTTGGATGCGTTGGAGGTGTTAAATAGTTGGATAGTTGGATGAGTTAGATAAGTTGTATATTTGGATGAGTTGGTTATAATCGGGTAAGGAGATCGGACCCAGGGCTAAGACAAGAATTTGCAAGTAGGGATTGCGGATAGGATATAAGCCGAATAGCCGGATCAATCCAAAGATAAAACAAAAAAGAAAGCCTCGAAAATTTCTCTTCAAAGCTCTCTATATAAAAGAAGGCGGCTACTTACTCTCCCGCATTGCATTGCAGTACCATCGGCGTAAACGGGCTTAACTTCTCTGTTCGGAATGGGAACAGGTGGAACCCCGCCGCATCATAAGTCATCATTTATTTTTCATTCTTAAGCTCCTCTCGATCACGAATCCTTTTGATAAATTTTAGACAGCACAAATATAAACAGACTATCGTAAATAAAAAAACAACATCCCATAAAAAAGGCTCTATAAGTAACTTATTGTATGGAAAAGTGGAATCATATTTTGCACTCGTTAAATGGATAAAAATAAAAGGTAAACCAATATCTATTTTTCCATCACTAGAAAAAGAAAATATATTGAATAATAATGATAGAATATTTATCAAAACATATAGGGCAATAATAAATACAACCTGTTTCATAATTTCTTATCTGTTTACTTTATGATTTCTAAAATTTTCAAGAATTATGCTAATCTGCTCTGGATTAATATCAGTAGATGTGTTATCATTTGTATATTTACTATTAGCTCCACTAAACATAACATTATATCTATTTCTTTCTTGTTTGTAACTATCATAGTATTGACTTCGTCCAAAAAGTCCTTGAAACCAAGCATCAGCTCCATCAACATGCAATAAACCTAAAGAATGGCCAAATTCATGAGGTAATGTATTTCTGTCTGTACCATTAATTATATTATTTACATATCGTTCATTAAGAAATACTACTGACCCACCTATTTTATTTACTTTTCCATAAACACCTCGAAGTTGTGAAGCAGGCAGTATATTCAATAGATGTTCTCTGTCTCGTAATTCCGATTTATTACTAATGACGCGAAATCTAACTGAAACATTGACGTTTACCTTTCTGAATTTCGTTGGCAAAGTTCTTGCAACATAAAGATTATCCATTCCTTTTTGACTAACAGAGTTCTTGTAATTCATACCTTCTACATATGAAATTCCATAAGAACTTTGTAATTGGCTGGACAAAACATTTCCTAGTTTTTCCAAATCAAATTTTTTATTACTTGAATTTAAAATGGCAACTGTTAAGATGAGATTAATAGTAACATTCCCGTTCTTTTGTGTTACAGAAGACTCATCCCACTTTCGTCCATCCAAATCAATCATCCTAATGGGATTATCAAGTGTATAGATATATCCACCAGTAGTTGTATACTTCTCTGCCAACGGATCTACCCCATACCACAGACTCGTAACGGGATTCATATACCTTGCACCATAATAGTACAAGCCAGTCTCCTCATCGAACTGTTTGCCATTGAACTTATACGGTAAATCTTCACTGCTACTA
Source organism: Prevotella sp. 20925_1_30 (assembly GCF_041433025.1). Classification (NCBI taxonomy): domain Bacteria; kingdom Pseudomonadati; phylum Bacteroidota; class Bacteroidia; order Bacteroidales; family Prevotellaceae; genus Prevotella; species Prevotella sp. 20925_1_30. Next base: position 40,247 of record NZ_JAPWAR010000003.1, read on the forward strand.
TGCTCATCAACCAACAGCTCTCCGTATGGCAGGTAAGCATCATACTGGGTGATGTTGGCTTTGTCATCAGTTATGTAAGATGTTGAGCCGAGGTGGTCACTGTGATAGAAGAAGGTCTCTTCTTTTGTAGTATCATTTGGAATATAACCATATCCAGCCTGTGGGTCATCAGGATTACTCGGGTCATTCCAGCTTACAGGTGGACCGGGGTTAGTATTCGGTGTGGTGTTGGGGCGTGGAGTCTGAATCCAACCCTGTGGCACATCATGGTTGCCGAGTTCTGTGAGGACGGCATTATAACCAACACCCGTGTTCTCCGGATCACCATACGCACCCTTCATTGTAGGAACACCAGGAGCAATGCCTTGCTGCTTATAATATGCCTCTTTCTGCTTCTGTATCTGAGTCATACGTTCAGCATAGTCCTGCTGCCCAGCCGTTACGAATGAGCCATTGCGTCCATAGACGTTGTTAAACAGACCTCTTCTAATCCTTGAAGCGATTCGTTTGTCACCAATGAAGTAATGCTTTGTGAATCTGTTCTTGTTGACAGAGAGGATACTTGCTGGATAAAGCGTGAAGTTGTCCGTCTCATGGAAGGTAATACCCTGTGGTGCACCATTGATATACACACCCTCCATCGTTCCGTAACTCTTCATGATGCGTTCACCAGCAGCATTGTAAGTGTAACGGCTCGTCTTGCCGTTGTCACTTAAGACCATCAGGCGGTTGTCTTCATCCCAGTACATCTCACGGGTCATGTTGGTTGAATCGTTCGTTACCAGCGTTGGATTACCATTGGCATCGTAGGTGTAATGGTCGTGACCAATCTGCGTTGGAGCCGTCGGGTGGTTACTGTCCTCATACTTATAAGCAAAGTTATAAGACTTGGCAGTTGTCGTTGAGTCCACCTTCTGTACCTTGGTCATCGGCTCACTCATCCGTCCGAACGACATCACCATATCGTAACTTGCACTTTTTGCCTTACCGTTTGCATGAATAAGGCGGTTCAGCTCGTCATATTCATACATATGCGAACTCCTTCCTCCCAGCTTCGCCTTGTTGAGTTTCGTCAGCGACGTTGGGTTGGCAGCATTCGTAATACCGAGGATATTATCCACAGCATCATAACGATACCTGTTTTCCATCACAGCCTGACCGTCCGCTGTAAGGTTCATCACCTGCAGACGTTCACGCTGCTTGTCGTAGGTATAGGTAGTCTCCGTGCCGTTACCGAGCTTCGTATAGACCGTATGACCCTCTTTGTCGTAACCTATCCTGTCAACAATAACGCTCTGACGTCCCTGTTTATTGCTCGTAAGACTCTCAACCTGTCCTGCAGCATTGTAGTGATAAGTCACCACTTCACCGTCAGGATAAGTCATCGTCTGCACACGGTTCCAGCTGTCATAGGTAGCACCATAGACATAAGTCCTGATGTCCGCCACGCTCGTTATACATAGTGTCCCTCATTATATCTTAGCTGTCTATTTATAGCTGATTTCTGTTCCTCTGTTTATACTAAGAAGTTCCACTTTCTTATTGGTTATATTTATGTGAGCTTGAACAAAGTCCCGTCCTCCTTGGTCGCCATCTGCAGAATTAAAGATAGTTCGATACCTACTTCTTATTATCCCTTGCTCATTGTGGATTTCGTAAGCATACAAATTAGCAAAGACATATTTCATATACATTTTCTGATATCCGAAATATTGTACAAAATAATGGTTATATGGCAATGTATTGTTGCTACAGTCCATCTCCTTCTTCAGAATTGTTTCAAATGTCCTGTACTCCTGCTTTGTAAGCTTATAATAAGAACAATTATACCATAGTTTGAATGGTTTCCCATCCAACCATGTTATCATACCTTTGTAAGACATTTCTTGAGGTCTTTTGTTCTTAGAGTCAATAGCCCAAATATATTTCTTTTTCGGTCTTACTGCTTTCCATAAGAAAAAAGACAAAAGAAAAGTGATCCAAGAAACAATTATCCCATAAATCGTTTCGCTATTTGTGAAAATTTGATCTCTGTCTACATCATAGTATAGAGGAGTACTTTCTATGTCTGATTCTTGGCTATGGGATATTCCTATGTAATACTCTTTATTGTTATATAATATGTTTATATTTACACCATTTCTGTTACCTCCTCGAGATATAATTTGTTCTCTTTTAATAAAGAAAGGATGGGTGGAAGCAATAACTTCTTGTTTATGGTAATAATCAATAGAACAAAGAATGGAAAAAAGTAACACTAAAGACTGTATTACGCTAATATATATTCCCAATTTATTAAAGTAATATTTAATCATTTCTTACTATACTCCTCGTCATAATTCAATATCCAATGTAAGGGTTCATCACCTGCAGACGTTCACGCTGCTTGTCGTATATATATAGGTCGTCTCCGTGCCCTTATTTAACTTTGTATAGACTGTATATTTTGAAAATACAGTTCTATATCACTATACAGGAAATTCTGGTTTAATAAAAAGAGTTGTATCCCTTTTTACTATTTTTATTTTCCACTCCCCATTTTGTTTAATAATACTGTCACCAACCTGAAGTTCTTTTAAGTCCCAAACATCGTACACTTCAAACTCTATGCTTTTCCCCTTAAAATTTTCCCCAGTGATATAATAATCGCGGCTCTTCTTTATTTTTGTTACTTTTACATTAAACGCACATGTGTAGCATACTTGCTTATAAGGCTCAAAATTGTTGAGTTCCTTAATATTAAAGACAAATGCTAAAAGGCAAAGGATACCTCCAGCTCCCCAATATAGTACTTTTTTAAATAGAATGGAATCCATGTATTACCTCTTGTGTTAGAAAAACCAAAGATAGAAGGAAAAGCCATACGGCTTTGCACCAGTCTTAGGTATGTACTTACCATTTACGAATGTCCATAGAGTTTCAAGCAATGAAACGGTGCGTTCCATAGGGTGAAACGGTGGGTTTCATAGGATGGAACGGTGGGTTTCATAGGGTGAAACTGTGAGTCTCATTCTTTGAGACTATTATGATACTCTATTTTATTCATAAGCATAACGGATAAAGTAGTTGTCGAAGCTTAACTCTTCGGTGTAACCATACGAGCGGAAGATGTTTATAATACCCTCTTGCTGCTCGGGTGTGAGGGTGAGTTGTCCGTTCATGTAGCGGTAGTAGGTGGGGCGACTCCCAAGATATTGCTGAATTTCTCTGCGTATCGGAGTGTCGTCCACGCGTTTTACGTTGAGGAATAAATTGTGAAATCCCCATGCTGCACGTATCACTCGTTTTTCCACGTAAAACTTGCATTTGCCTTTTTGCAGCGCATTAGGATAGATGGCATAGCCCACGGTTTTATCGTCTGGTAGATGCTGACCAACAAAATAACGCATACAAGTGTCCTTGCGCGGACAGTCTTTGTTAAAACAGAGTTCCCATGTAGGGGGAACGGAAGCGAAGTTGAAGGGTAGTTGTTCCATATTATGATTTAATTTTTACGAGAACTTTGCAAGTTCTTTCATTTAAACTTGTTGCTTACTTGTTTCTTTCTATAACCGTGAGGAATACTAGATTGTTGTATTCTCTTATCTAATTCTAACATATCATGTGGCAAATAGAATAGTTTGCATTATTTTTTATCTCTCTTTTTGAATACTACTGCTATAGTGAATCTTTCATCCTTAGGTTTTAATGTCCAAATGTCTAGAGCAGGATTCCAGCGTGGCATGCTTCTGATAAGTCTAATGGCTTCAGCGTCCAATAAGGGGTGAAGTCCCTTTAATATCTTAATATCAGAGATACGTCCATCTTTTTGAACAAGGAAATTGACAATCACTCTCCCTTCTATTGTATCAGCAGCTTCTGGATGTCTAATATTCTTTCGTAACCATTTCTGTAGATTTCCTTTAAAAGAAGGCATTGGAGGGACTAACAACATCGGTTTAGCAGTGGAATCCTTTTCAACAATAACATCTATCTTAGTAGGGTTAATATCTATATTATTCCCTTTTGATGTATAAATACTCAATGTTAAAAAGAATATGTAAGATAAGATTTTATACACTTTCATACAGAATTAGTTTGACCATATAAGATAGAGCTTTATAGTTTTTTGTGACTTTCATCTTGTTTATATCATGTCTAATATTTTTAATATTCCATATATTAATGATACGATTGCCCCAATCCAGCCTCTTATATACATATATTCACCGCCTCCCCCAGAATGATGCGACTTAGAGCAAATCCATGTCATAATAATGCCTACTATTATATAGTTCATGCCCTCTAAGGCTCTATAAAACAACCCGATGACGCCTGAAATAAGAAGAGTACATAAGACTATATAGGCAACTGAATACATCAAAGACTTTTTGCATTGCGATCGCCTTAAGCGATAGAATAGATAGCAAACCAAACTTATAGTCAAAAAACCAGATATACTATATAATCCCATTGCTTCAATTTATTTATTATTTGAATCAACCTCCTTGTGAGGATTGATTTTTCCTGATTTGGTTAGACACTTTTTTGTTATATTAGCTGAATAAGTAGACAGTCTTTTTGTAAGTCTACTGGAAAGCTAGACACTTGGTCTTTATTAGATATACAGAGCTTGTGGCTTGGCTTGTGTTGCAAAACTGGATGCCCTCGATGGAGCATTCAGTTTTATGCTTATTCACATATACCTTCACTAGCGATTTGTTGTCTGGCTTGGCAAAGATAGTGGATAGTTTCCATTCCTGCTATCTTTTTGATGATAAACTTTCTTCTTCCACACTCTTTTCTGTGTGCCTTGCTCGAAGTGAGCGTTCTGTGGAACCTTGTATCCAATGCTCATGTGCGGTCGGCAATATTTGTGGAAGTGAATGTATCGAATCCTATGATATAATAAAGAGAGAGCTTGGGAATAATTTATGTGTTGATAGCCATGCTCTCGCTTGTTAGCTTGATAGAAGTGGAGACAAGTAATCGCCGTTAGTTAGCCTTTATGGTTATTTCTTGTTTTTACTATATGGGTATTTGCTACTATCTAATAGATGCGAATCGCAAAATTGTCTCTTATTGTATTTGCTCTTATTAAATGGATTCTTGTAGGAAGATGCAAAGCTTCTATTGAAGAATTAAAATCTTTGTGGATGAATATAATTCCAGTATGAGGATTTGTTCTTATACATACGTCACGAAGGGTTTTAAGATCTGCATGTCCGCTGGTATGAAAACCATCTCTAGTCCCATCATAAATCCTTCCGTTGAAGAGCTCCCGCATTGCAATGATTTGTGGGTTAAGGTGTTCTTCTTGTCCATTATGGTATCCTTGCCACATCGAGTAAATCAGGTAAGGAGGGGCGTCATTGTAAGTATTTATCAGTTTCTTTATACGTTCAATCTGGCTGCTTCTAACAGGTATTAAGAAACCTCTCTTCATTAGAAATTCTCTAACCTTTGGTTCATTATATTGATTTAATAGGAATTTGTTAGAAAAATTAAAGATACTACTCTTCGTGTATTTTGTGAATATATCCAGTATTGATGATAGGAAATGGTCACAACAAAATACTCTGTGTGTTAATTTGCATGCTTCTTTAAAAGAGGCTAATCGTTCTAAGTCCGTAGAAGAACAGAGTGCGAAAACATACTTATGCCGTTTTAGAACTTTTATGGTATTAGACAAGATATCCATTTCATGTAAAACTTTCTCTTGCGTCCGTCCCAACATAGTTCCTTCGGTTATGAGAAGATCTATTTGCCCGATATAATATTTCAGAATGCGGTCTAACCCTTTTCCTAGATAGCCATGATTTCGAAAGTCACCTGTATGTAATATAACTTTCCCTTCAGATTCAATCTTAAACATATAAGCATCAAAGGCAGAATGACTGCAGAAGTAAGGGGTAATTCGGATATCTTTGATTTGTATAGGCTCATTGGCAAAGTATGTACGCATATGATTAATAGTATTTTGCTCTTCCTTTGTATCTATATGTTTGGAAAGGGTATCATATTTGCACTTGATAACTTCCAAAGCTCCTTTACCAATGTATTGTGGAATGTCGTTTGGAACAAGATGAAATAGACCTATATGATCTCCATGATAGTGGGTGTAGAATATTGCATCCGCATCCGCAGTAATTTGAGTAACTTGTTCTACTGTTAGTTCCTTTACTTTATTTCCTGGTAGATTACTACCAAGATCAATGATAATCTTAGTTTTTGTAGTTGCAATTTCAGTAATACATCCACCGATTTGATTGGCTCCACGATGTATGGTTATGTTTATCATATTATATATACGCTCTTTGGTGATATTGAAAGGTTGTTATAGGATGAAGATAATTGGGGCTTATCTATTATAAAGCTCATACTCTTCTTTGTTTAGCCATATAACTCTTATCCCTTTAGCTTCTCCTTTCTGTTCCTTTCTGAAAACCTTCTTTTGGTCCTCAAAACTAGTTCCATCTTCTTTGAATTGATAGCAAAAGATAAATTCAGGTTTGTGACTGCAGTCTATCTTGATATCTTTGGGTAATAACCCCAGTTGTTTCTTCTGCTCTACAACTTCGTTCATTTCCTTAGTAAATGCCTCTTCTGTCTTGGTATTAGCTCCAATAGAGTAAGCATATGAATGGGCATGCCCTTTGAGTCCAGATGTGCCTTTAAGCGCCTTGGTCCCCTTCTTTAGTTCTATGATGCATAGACAATGATCGCTGTTTCTTATGGCTATGATATCAAAGCGTGGTGATGGAATCTTTCCTGCTGGGGTTCTTTTTTTTCCGCAATATTTGAATTCAGATCTTTTACTGACCTGATATTCTAAGTCGATAATTGTATAGTCTGATAATTTGTACTGATTACGTAGACACAAAAGATGTTGTGCCTTTTTCTCTTCAACACCTTTACCATTTAGAATATTCAGCCAATAGTGCTCCATAGCAGCACTAATGCATGCTATATAAGCCTCATATTTCCCTTCTCTGAAAAGCTGTAGACAATGATTTTCCCTTTCTATGATTTCAAGTTGATCTTTTTCTTCTTTTTTAGAATGTTTTCTGAAGTAGTTCCTGTCAATCTCTATTCTCTTATCGGAATAGACCCGTGCTATGTTACCTCCCCAATAATAAATATTAAAGTAGTTGTCTCTAATTTGAAAGGTTAAATCTGGGTTTTTGTTGACACATTCTAAGAATTTGTTTAATGGTCCTTCTAATAGACTCTTTCTGAGAGTTTCGCCTGATTTATCTACATGAAATCCTCTTTTATAATGGTTGCTCATAATACCGAATGATTAAATGTTATGTAATAATGGTTGTGTCTGGTGTAATTGGTACTGATCATCTAATACTGCTCCATTAGCATATAAGGTGTCACTTATTAGAATTTTACCTACAGACTCATGAGCATGTCCGAATAGATGGGCATAGGGTTTGGTGCTAAATATTCTGTCACGAATAGCCTTATTCCCCCAGTGTCTCCCTGCTGATTCGTCAAGAATCATTAATGGTGGCTCGTGGGTGATGATAATATCCGCCTTAGTTGGGATTTTCTTTTCATCATGATTGTAACCCAATCCAAAGAGTGTAATGCCTTCTAGTGTAATACTCTTATCTTGCAAGAAGAATACGTTATTAGGTAAATCCTCTATATTATCCGCATCCCATAAGCATAGGTCATGGTTTCCTGTTATGAAGATTTTATATCTATAGGGTAGGGTTATGAACCAATTAAGGAAATCTAGAACTTCTTTTTCTGTTCCCATGTCAGTGAAATCTCCGCAGTGAACGATGATGTCAGCCATAGGTAGATTTGTCAATAAATGGTGCCTGTTGTGTGTGTCAGATATATGAAGAATCTTCATTATTGTTTAGATGAATATTTAATAGGATAAGTTAATAGTATTTTGGTTAAGTACTCTTCATAAGACTGCTCTTTTATTCTTTTCGCTTTTCAATCTTGATCAGCAACAAGCCGATAGCAGTCCATATCAACTCTCGGATGCGGACAATCAGTGCGACGAAGATACCCGCACTTGAACTAAGTCCTAAGCCAGTAACTGACATGAGGAATCCGCCTTCGCGTCCGCCCAGTTGCAAAGGTATAAAGAAGAGCATGTTGGCAAATAATGAGGTGAAAGCAAGGATGAGGATGCAATCGAAGTAATTGACGCTTGGCATGAGAACCAATAGAATGAAGAAGATCTCTAAGGCACTACAGATTCTGCAGGACAGCTCCAATAGAACCGCTGTAAAGAACATGCGTGGGTTTTGGTTATGGAGTGATGCAATCTGTCGGTCAATGTTATCGAGTTCTTCTTTATGCTGATGAATGAAAGGCTCAGCCCACTTCTTAATGAACGGGATGTGTCGCACGATACTCATCACACGCACGGCAAGTCCTTTCTTATAGCCTGTCAAGAAGAACCATATAGCTGCTATACAAAAGATTCCAGTAACGCTTAGCATTGCGCCCATCAATAGGTTGATGGGTTGAGTGAACAAGTAAAGGAATATCGATAGGAACCAAAACCAGAAGTGACTGAATATGTGTGTCATAGCATATAGCACAACAGATGATGTGGCACGCTCAACTCCTATCTTCGGTGTTAGTTCCATGATACGATAAGGTTCACCTCCCATCAATCCGCCAGGCGTTGCATAGTTAAGTGCAAAGCCAGATACCGTCACTTTGTAAAGCCAATGAAAGGAAACACGTTGCTGTTCAGTATTTCCTTTCGTTTGGCTTTTTATGATGACATACCATGCCGATGTGTTAAACAGATATAGAATAGCCCATAGTGCAATGACGGCAAAGAACCAGTAACCAGCATGCTGTAGATTACGCCAGACATCAGCAAAGTCGAGTTGAGTAATCATAATGACTAACACGACTAAGCCGAACCCAAAGAATATATTCTGATGCTTTTTACTCATGAGTCTATGGATGGAGTTCTATCTGTTGGATAGATATTATCCTCGCTTCTCTTCGTGTCGCTCGCTATGTGGAGTGCGGTCTTCCCGCTTATGGGGGATAGCGAAACGCACTTTATCACTCTCATCACGCTTCTCCTTATAGAGCTTTGGTAGCGGATGAACTAGAGCCTCGTCATACTCTGCACGATTGCGGAAGATGTCGATAGCAAGGTAGATGGCATGGCGGAAAGCCTGTTCGTTGGCGATGCCTTGCCCTGCAATCGCAAGGCTATTAGGTATCTCTGCGGCTGTACGAACGAGTGACATTCCTGATGTATAGTTGATTCCTTGGAAGTCAGAGAGTGTGCGGAAGGGTGATAAACCTTGTTCGTAATACATAGCCAAAACCCCATCAAACTCTTGATAATCGCCGTTACTGAAGAAGGTGTCGGCAGCATACGGACCAAAGACTTGTATCTCCTTTTCCACGAGTTCGTTGATAGCAGGCATGATAACCTCTTCTTCTTCGGAACCCAATAAACCATTATCGCCCGCCTTAGGGTTCAATCCTAATATGGCAATGCGTGGACAAGAGATTCGGAAGTCGCGTCGCAAGCTCTGGAAGAGTGCTTTTGTCTTGTCCTCAATGCCTTCTTTCGAGATAGAATCAGCCACTTGACGGAGAGGAAGATTACGTGTTGCCAATGCCACACGCAGTCCTTCGTGGATAAAGATAGATAATCCGTTCCCTTCAGTCTCTAAGTGATCTTCAATATAACGGCTTTGCCCACAGAAATGGAACTTGTCATTATTATCAATAGGAGCAGTCACTAACACGTCGAATAAGCCTTGACGATAATCCTCCAGCGCCTTATCTATCGCCTTCAATCCAGCCTCGCCCGATTCCTCTGAAGCAACACCTAGCTCAACCTTTATCTCTTCGTCAAAGACAGGGAGCAAGTTTAATCGTCCTTCTTTAGCCTCACTTGCATCGTTGATAATCGTGAAGTTTGCCTCCATCTCCAATGCATTACGATGGTAGGTGGCTACTTTTGGCGATCCATAGATAATGGGTGTGCATAGCTCAAGCATATCTGGTTCAGAAAAGGTCTTGAATATCAACTCATATCCAACACCATTTGTATCTCCGTGTGTGATAGCTACGCGGACTCTTTTATTCTCGTTCATATATGTATATCTTGTATAGTTTGATACTGTCTTATTCAACTTTATCGTCTCTCTTCAGCAATCTTCTTGGCTGTAGAAAGTAAGCCACAGGCGGCAAATATGTCTTGACCACGACTCGCACGAATAGTCGTAAAGACTCCATGTTGCGTTAGATAGTTCCTGAATTGTTCCATCTTGTGGTCGTCAACTCCATGCAAAGGTATGTTGGGAATAGGGTGGAATCGAATCAGATTTACCCTACATTCTAGCCCCCTAACGAGTTTTACAATCTCCTTAGCATGCTCTTCAGAGTCATTGACTCCCTTAAATACTATGTATTCAAAAGACAACCGACGCTGGTGTGAAAAGTCATAGTTACTTAGCAATTCAACGATACTCTCAATCGACATTCCCCGCTCGGCAGGCATCAATTCCGACCGTTGTTCATGCAGAGGAGAGTGCATACTGATTGCCACATGACAATTACTTTCTTCTAAGAACCGCTTTAACTTCCCCTTGATTCCTACACTACTTACGGTGATTCTCTTAGGCGACCACGCATAACCAAAGTCAGCAGTCAGCACCTCAGTAGTACGTAAAACGTTATCGAGATTGTCCATTGGTTCGCCCTGCCCCATGAACACTATGTTGGTCAGTTTGTCACGTTCAGGGAGGGAATATATTTGGTTTAGGATATCAGTTGCACTCAAATTCCCTTCAAAGCCCTGCTTACCTGTTTGGCAGAAGAGGCAATTCATCTTACAACCAATCTGTGAAGAGACGCACAGCGTGGCACGATCTTCTTCTGGGATATATACTGTTTCAACAAATTTCCCACTATCCGTAGGGAATAAATACTTGATTGTTCCGTCCTTAGAATGTTGAGCATCAATAGGTTCTTTACAGCCTATCTCATATTCAGTCGCTAGTTTCTCGCGGTTTGCCTTAGAGATATTTGTCATCTCATCAATGCTCTTCACATGTTGTGTATAAAGCCATTTCGCCATCTGACCACCTGTAAATGCAGGCATCCCTAACGACTTCGCAACCTCTTTCAGTTCGCCAAGTGTCATTCCTAACAGATACTTCTTTGCTGTTCCCATCCTTGTTCTCAATGTTTTATTGCCTGCAAAGATAACGAAAAAAAGGCTAAATCCGTGTTCTTTTTGTGCATAAGTTGTCTATCTCTCTACAATCTACTTCGATTGAAAATGATGAGATGTAGCACGAAACGGATAATGAAGTCCAGTGCAAGGAGGCTCTGTTCTGTTAGCAAAAATCAAGGAAGAACAAAGAAAAAAAGCCTATTCTCAAACGAAGAAAGGCATCTACAGGATTCCTCCAAGTGCTTTGTAATACTTCTCCAAGTGCTTTGTAATGGTTCTACAAGCCTTTTGTAATAATCCTGTAAATGCGGAACTGCAAGTAAACGAGTGGAGAAGTTTACGAGTAAATGACTTGATCTACCAGTCAAATTCATCCTTATAGCTATCGAAAGTGGCTCCATCTTCATAGCCAAAGTCCTTGAACACGCTGTTAATAAACGCTTGTTCGGCTGGAGGAATAGGCTTTTCTCCGTTCCTCCTAAGGTAATAGGAACCATTACCATAGTGCGAAATGAGTTGGCGACGAATACTTGCTACATCTGTGGCAAGCACTTTGTCGAATGTATATCTCATGCCATACGCCATGCGAACGACCTTTTCTGGCTGGTAATAAATGCAGTTGTCCGTCTTATTTACAGCTGGATTGACACACTTAACGATTTTATCTCTGCATACCTCTGCGCTTGCCACGAGCCGATGTAAGCAGGTTTTGCCCTTCTCACAATGAGTGTTATAACATAAGAGATAATGCTTTGGTGCCCCTTGATAATAATTCTTGTTCTTCATTTCATCAGTTGTTAGGATCAAACTAATTCTTTGTTTGTAGCTTTCTAATTGGTTATCAGATATGCTGAATGCAAAGGTAATAAATTCTATTCAGTATGAACTGCATTCGTAATAATAATTTTCTCAATCGGAATTTGCTTTGTTAAGTCGACTTAAAGAGCCTATTTAAAGATTGAGATCATGCGAAATTATGTTAAAGATAAAGCCTAATCGCCTACGATATAAACTTTTCTTTTTATCTTTGCAACCACAATGAGAATAAGAAACTCTCATGATGTGAATTTTATTTGATGATAAGTGATTACGTTAGACGGAATGGAGCATGACACTGACGATGGTGGGAGCCACAAGAGGTGACATGCTTCTTCTAACAATAAACCGACTTTTTAGAAGAAACAACATTATAAACTATAAAATAGAAAAGTTATGGCAACAGTTTATGACTTCAATTTGAAAGATAAAAAAGGTAATGAGGTGAGCCTCGAAACATATAAGGGTAAGGTTCTTCTTATCGTTAATACTGCTACTGGCTGTGGCTTCACTCCACAATATGAAGACCTAGAAGCTATGTATCGCAGCTTGAAGGATAAGGGTTTGGAAATCCTTGATGTTCCTTGCGATCAGTTTGGTCACCAGGCACCAGGTACTGATGAAGAGATACATGAGTTCTGTACAGCTAAGTTCGGGACTGACTTTCCACAGTTCAAGAAGAGTGATGTAAACGGAGCAAACGAACTTCCTCTTTACACATGGTTGAAGAGTCAGAAGGGTTATGATGGTGGTGCTTACGAGGAGAAGTTGGCTGCTATCATGGAAGACTTGTACAACAAGGCTAACTCGGAACCACGTAAACAGAACGATATTCAGTGGAACTTCACTAAGTTCTTGGTAAATCGTAACGGCGAGGTTGTTGCTCGTTTCGAGCCAACTGTTGATTGCAAAGAGGTTCAGAAAGCTGTTGAAGCAGAACTCTAAACATACTGACACGTAAGTTAATATAGAGAAGGATGAGCTGGCGGAGAGACTCCGTTAGTCATCCTTCTTGTGCTTTATTCTTATTCTCAATAGTTAGGAATGGCAGTAGACATCGCTGATTTTCGCAAAGGAGTATATGGGGTTGTGGCATCAATTCCGTCAGGAAGAGTGTTAAGCTATGGTAAGATTGCATGGCTCTTGGGTTATCCTCATCATGCACGATTGGTGGGAAGGATGCTACATAATGCTGGCGAAGCGGAGAAACTACCTTGTCATAGGGTGGTGAATAGTGCTGGGAGGACTGCTCCTGATTGGGCGGAACAACGGCAGTTACTCGAGTCAGAAGGTGTTACCTTTCGGTCGAATGGATGTGTAGATATGAAGAAATGGCAATGGAAACTAGATGAATAGTTCTCATTGCCATTGCTTTTTTATGGTCGAAAAGTTGATGTTTTAGCGAGTAGGGTGTGCGCTGTCGTAATCCTCTTGATAGTTGTCAGTTTCGATATAAATATAAATCTTATAGTTTGGAAAGGCTGCACGTATGGTGCGCTCAATGTCGTTGATAATCTCAGGCGATTGCGCTTCACACTCGTCTTTGATATCCACCTTTGCCGTCACAAGTATGTCTGTCGGACTGAGATGGATTGTTTTTATATTGATGAGCTTGCTGATGTCATCTCTATTAAAAGCCTCATTGATACGAGCAAGATCCTTTTTTGTAACGCTCTCGCCAATCAACAGACTATAAAACTCACGTGCCAATAAGAGCGCTGCAAGGCAGAGTAGCACACCGATAAGCACACCCGAGAGTGCATCATAGAATGGATTGCCTGTGAAATGACTAAGAAGTGTACCCATCAAAGCAATCAACAAGCCCACAACAGCACACGTATCCTCGGCAAAGATGATGAGAATTTCACTGTGACGGCTCTCTCTCAAGAAGCGATAAAGGGGCAGATTGTCTTTGTTTAGTTCGTTGATTTCCTTGAAGGCAACGCGCAGGCTGATACTTTCCACTATCAATCCGAAGACGAGAATACCCATGACTAACCATGTGTTCTCCACACTATGCTCTGGATGAAACAGCTTTTCCATAGCCTCCATGATACCTAAAGCACCTCCCGCAAAGAACAACATCATCGCAACTACCATGCTATAGAAGTACTTTGCACGTGCTTGTCCAAACGGATGTTGGTCTGTTTGCTCTGCTTCTGCTTGTTTATTACCTACGAGTAAGAGTATTTCATTACCGCAATCCACGATACTGTGGATCGATTCATTTAGCATTGCGGCCGATCCAGAGACTGCAAAACCAACGAACTTAGATATCGCCACGAGTACATTTGCACCCAAAGCAGCGATAACACTCATCATTCCTCCCTTGTTATTATCCTTTTCCATTATCCTTATTGATTATTTCTTCGCAGCCTTTTGCGCCTCTTTTACCATCTTCAAACGCTCCTCGTAGTAAGGACGCCACTTGTTAATCATAACCTGAAGGTCTTTACTTCGCTGTTCCAGTGTATAGTATTCCTCTGTGTCCGTTAGGTTGAGTTTACTCATTGTTAGCATTTGTTGCAACATAACTTTCTGATGTTCTTCAGCTTGATGCAACTGATTTCCTAACTTCTCAAGTTGCTCCATGAATGCTAATGCACGGTCAATATGATTCTCCTTATCCATTCTTTCTATTATAATATGTCATGTTTAATGGTCGCAAAGTTACGTAAAAAGATGGATAAATATTGCTTTTAAAAGATTGAATATAGGTATAATAGAGGATTTTGTATTATCTTTGCATACTAGAAAACAATACATTCAGATGGAAAAGAACAAAAAGATAAGTTGCTTCTTAGCCTATAGTTCGAGTGAAACAATGGCTTCATTGATGGCTCAACTGCCTATGGGAAAAGGAGAGATAGTTGATCAAGTGTTTTTCTTAGCGGCACAATCTGCTGCTATAGAAGGCATACCTGAGCAGGCAAAAGTATTGCAGGGAACAGGCTTATTGGCGTCAGACATGATGCTGTTGATGGCTAAGTCCACAGAAGTAGACTATATTTTGTTCTATATGAAGTCAAGTCCTTTGACCTTAGGTTACCATGCTTTGGAACGCATGATACAAGTGGCTGAACAGACAGGAGCGGCTATGGTCTATGCAGATCATTACTCTGTTGAGGATGGAAAGACGCAGAAACATCCTGTGATCGACTATCAGTTGGGTAGTATTAGGGATGATTTCGACTTTGGATCAGTAGTTCTTCTAAATGGAAAGATGCTGCGGAAATATGCAGAAGAGCGTCAATCAGAACATTATAAATATGCAGGTTGGTATGACTTGCGCCTGTTCTTGAGTCAACAAGGAAGTATTTTCCACCTGAATGAATACCTATACACAGAAGAGGAAGACGATCTTCGTGCGAGTGGAGAGAAGCAGTTTGACTATGTAAACCCACGTAATCGAGAGGTACAGATTGAGATGGAGCAAGCTGCAACACGCCATCTTGCAGCCATCGGAGCCTTGGTTGACACGCAACGTTATGCTCAACCCGACTTCACAAAAGGTGATTTCCCTGTTGAGGCTTCGGTGATTATCCCTGTTTATAATCGTGAGAAGACTGTGAAAGATGCTGTTGTTTCAGCTCTCTCACAGGTTACTGATTTCCCGTTTAACGTCATTGTAGTGGATAATCATTCAACAGATAAGACTACAGAGATACTTAATTCTTTGGCAACGGATGACCGATTGGTACACCTCATGCCCTCACGAACAGACCTCGGGATAGGTGGTTGCTGGAATTATGCTATCAATGACGAACATTGCGGACGTTTTGCAGTACAGCTGGATAGTGATGATCTCTATTCGTCAGAACGTACATTGCAAACCATAGTTAATGCCTTTCATGACCAGAAAGCAGCAATGATTGTGGGGTCATATCGTATGTGTGACTTCGATTTAAACACCTTACCTCCGGGCTTGATAAGCCATAGTGAGTGGACAGAAAACAATGGTTGTAACAACGCATTACGTATCAATGGACTTGGAGCTCCGCGTGCTTTCTTTACGCCACTAGCCCGACAAGTGCAGTTCCCAAACACTAGTTATGGTGAAGATTACGCTATGGGATTGGCTTTCAGTCGCTCTTTTCGTATTGGAAGAATATATGATGAACTTTATCTCTGCCGTCGTTGGGGTGGGAATAGTGATGCTGTTCTGAGCTTAGAGAGGCTTAATGCCAACAATACATACAAGGATCAGCTGCGTACAATGGAGTTACTTGCACGCAAACAACAGAACGATAGCGTAGAGAAAGGGCTTTACGATTTTTTTCATAAACAGCTGAACCAATGGAAAGAAGTACAGACTCGATTTGAGGAGTTGGCTAACGTGCAGACACGTGAGGTGGGTTCAGCCCTCGCGCAATATAATCCTGCACGCATGGTAAGCACTGGGGCGAAGATAGATAAGGCTTCTCTTGCAAAACGTCCTTGTTTCCTTTGTGCCAAGAACCGCCCTTCTGTACAGATAGGATTGCCTTTTCATCATGATTTCGACATCTTAGTCAATCCTTTCCCCATCCTTCCTGTGCACTTCACAATACCTGCTTGCAAGCACCAAGCACAGTCTATAGCCGCAAACTATGGTCAGGTGCATCGCTTGTTAAGTTTGTATCCACATCTAATGGTATTTTATAATGGTCCAAAGTGTGGTGCCAGTGCTCCTGATCATTTGCATTTCCAGGCAGGGACAAGCGGTATCTTACCCATACAAAAGCATTGGAAAGCATTGTGGAAGACATCTAAACCATTGTTGACACTGGATAACAACGATGGAATCTATGCGATAGAGGATTATATCTGTCCTGCCCTTGCCATTGTGAGTCATGATGAGGAACATGATACACAGTTGTTCCACACAATCTATAAAGCCCTCCCTCTGAAAGAAGATGAGATAGAACCGATGATGAACATCGTGTCTTGGAGAGATGAGGGACGCTTTATCTCTGTTGTTTTCCCACGTCAGAAGCATCGCCCAGCATGCTATTCTGCAGAAGGAGAAGCCCAATACTTGGTGAGTCCAGGTAGTTTGGATATGGGTGGCTTACTCATTCTTCCACGTCAAACAGACTTTGAAAGAATGACAGCAGAGCGTGCCGAAGCCATCTTGCAAGAGGTTTCTTTATCAAAAGAGGCGATGGATAAGGTTGTTAAGAACATATCATTGGCTAAGAAAAAAGCAGAACCAGAAGTTTCTGTAGGCATTGTCTGTGCAGAAAAGATACATTTCCAATTAAATAATGAATATACTCTTGATGGTCAAGAGGTGATAGGTGAACAGCTTGTTGAGTATTCTCAAGGTAAGATAAGATGGAAGGGTGCCTATTACGAAGAACTTCTTTTCACTCCCAAGAGTGCCGATTCATCCTTCACATTGGCTGATGTTACCATTGGAATAAACTTCCATTGGGAACGAAAAGAGGCTCAGACATTCCTCGGGCAGCTGCATCTTATCATTGATGAAGGTAAGATTGTGGCAATAAACAAGCTCCCCGTTGAGCGTTACTTAGCCAGTGTTATTTCCAGTGAGATGAGTGCTACCTCCTCATTAGAGCTTTTGAAGGCACATGCAGTTATCTCTCGCAGTTGGTTGTTGGCGCAGATAGAGAAACGAAAAGATGTTGCTAACAATCGAAATAGTGCCACATCGTCTATGAGTGAAACAGCAGAAGAGCTGGTAAGATGGTTTGATAGAGAAGACCATAAGCTCTTTGATGTTTGCGCCGATGACCATTGTCAACGTTACCAAGGTATCACGAAAGCTACAAGTCCGCATGTGGAAGAGGCTATCCACGCAACTCGTGGACAAGTATTGATGGCTGGTAACGAGATATGTGATGCCCGTTTCAGCAAATGTTGTGGTGGAGTAACAGAAGAGTATCAGTATTGTTGGGAGAATCTAAGTAAGTCTTATCTGCTTTCCGTTAGTGACAAAGCACCTTTAGGTACTACTCCAAGCATAGACTTAACCAATGAAACCCATGCTCGAGAATGGATACTGTCCTCACCAGAGGCATTCTGTAATACGAACGATACAGCTGTCTTGAGTCAAGTTCTAAACAACTATGACCAAGAGACGCACGACTTTTATCGTTGGAAGGTGGACTTCTGTCAGACAGAGCTTGCCAAGTTAATACACAAAAAGACGGGTATTGACTTTGGGGCAATCATAGACTTGCAACCATTAGAGCGTGGAAAGAGTGGGAGAATCTGTCGTTTAAAGATAGTTGGAACTAAGTATAGTCGTATTATTGGTAAAGAGTTAGAGATAAGACGCTCGTTGAGTGAAACTCATTTGTATAGTTCTGCCTTCGTTGTAAAGCGTAGTGACATAGAGAACGGAGTGCCACAACACTTCCAACTCATTGGTGCGGGCTGGGGACATGGCGTTGGCTTGTGCCAGATAGGGGCTGCTGTAATGGGGGAGAAGGGCTATAAGTATGATGAGATTCTCCACCATTATTACCAGCAAGCAATAATAGACACCTTATATATATAAGGCGTAAAGAGTAAGAGATGAACGACGGACAACAAATACGAAAGGGGTTTCCTATAACAAGCCAATGGTCTAGTCATTGGTTATGGATACCTACGCTCTATCTTACACGTGGTTTACCTTATGTTATCTTATTGATGACTTCGTTGGTTTATTATAATCGGATGGGGTTGTCGAATGGTGCTATTACTCTTACAACATCATGGTTCTTTCTTCCCTTTATCCTACGTCCTCTACTGGGACGAATCGTTGTTGGTTATGAAAGTAAGCGTTTTTGGATAGTCCTTACAGAGTGTGTTATGGCGTTAAGTCTTGTTGCTTCAGCCCTTTCGGTGCGCCTTGATAATTGGTTTTCATACTCTGTTGCAGCCTTTATGGTCATTGCGATAGCTGCAGCCTTGCATGATGTAGCTATTGAAAGACTCTATAATCGCGAGGCATTATTGCTGAAACGACCTGCATTCTTTGGTCTTCGAGCTGTCTCTTATCTGCTTTCTATCATCGTAGGGATGGCTATTCCCATCACATTAGCAGGTAACTTGGAGGTGATCAATCGTACTGTTCGTCCAGCCTGGGCTACTCTTTTCTGGGCTTTAGCCGTTTTGATGATTGCACTGACCTTATTGCATGCCCTTATCCTGCCAAAGGCTGTTGTTCGCGCAAAGCTCCCTATATGGAGTGGTGTTACTCGCCAATGGTGGCATGATGTGACAGCTGCCTTCATAAGAAGACCTCATTACGTTGCAAACCTTGTCTTTCTCTTTTGCTTTTTGATACCAGAAGGAATGTTTATAAGGGTTGCTCCACTCTTTCTTATTGATCCCGGAAGCAATGGCGGATTAGCTCTCTCGCCTCAAGAATTAGGTTTGGTGCAAGGCACAGTGGGAACTTTTGCCTTTATAGCAGGATGTGGCTTAGGTATAAGTCTTGTCCGTCGGGATGGTTTACAACGCTGGTTATGGTTCTTTGTTATGGCTCTCACCTTACCAAAGTTCCTCTTTGTCTACCTCAGTTATTATTTTGTTTCCACTTTATCCATCATTAATATTTGTATTATTATTGATTACTTTGGTGCGGGCTTGGGCTTAACAACTTACATAGTATGGCTAGGCTTTTGTACAAAAGGTAAGCATTCCACCTTCACTTATTCATTAGGAACAGCAATAACAGCCTTTTCTATGGTGATGTCTGGATGGTTTACAGGCTTCTTACAAGAGTATGTAGGTTATCGAAAGTTCTTTCTTATGGTTGCAATATCAGGTATTATCAGTTTCATTGTGGCTTATTTTATATCGATAACAAAGGACATTGGTAAGCGTGAAAGGCTTATTTAATCCTGTAGGAACTACTTCTTTCAAAATGATTTGTTACTTGTTAACCTTTTTAAAAAAGGTATTTAAATCGTTTGATAGTAATGGAAAAAGTAGTACTTTCGTGCTCGGAAAGTTATAAAAGGTAATTAGAAAGATATGAAAATCAAGTATTTTTTAATGGTAGCTGTCGTTGCTTTGATGACAGCATGTGGTACAGCTTCTAAGGTACCATTGACTGGGCGCACCCATAGACTTAGTGTTTCGGATGCTCAACTACTAAGTCTTAGTAATCAAGAGTACACAAAGTTCATGGCATCTGCAAAGCGTTCAACGGATGCAAAGAACACTGCTATGGTTCAACGAGTTGGTCGTAACCTTGCAAATGCAGTAGAGACTTACTTGCGAAATAATGGTTATGCCAATGAAGTAAAGAACTTCCAATGGGAGTTCAACCTTGTTCAAGACAAGCAAGCAAATGCTTTCTGTATGCCTGGAGGTAAGATTGTTGTTTATGAGGGATTGCTTCCTTATACTCAAAATGAGGCAAGTTTAGCTATCGTTTTAGGGCATGAGATTGCGCACGCAGTGGCTAAACACAGTGCAGAACAGCTTACTAAGCAGATGAATCAGCAGATGGGAACAAACATCCTAGGTACTGTCTTGAACTCTGCTGTGGGTAGTGGTGTTGGTGATATAGCTGCTCAAGTAGCTGGAGGATACTTCTCCTTCCGTAATCTAAAGTACAGTCGTGACAATGAAAGTGAGGCCGATTACATGGGATTGATATTTGCTGCGATGGCAGGATACGACCCCGCGAATGCTGTAACATTCTGGAAACGTATGGCAGCAGGTACTAATAGCAATACATCTGAGATTCTTAGTGATCACCCATCAGATGCTCGTCGTATTCAAAACATTGAGAAGTGGCTACCAGAAGCAGAGAAGTACTATCGTCAGAGTGGCTCTTCTAATGTTCGCACAAGCACAAGCTCGACAGCAGGAACATTATATATTGGTTCGTCAAAGAAGGCTTCAAAGAAGCGCCGTTAAGCCTAGTTGAAATAGAAACAACATGCTGCTCATATTCAAGAAACGCCTCTTTTATATTAAGGAGACGCCCTCTTTGATGTAAAGAGACGCCTTTCTCAATACGAGAAGAGCGTCTCTTCGTATTTAAATAGGCACATATTTTTATGTAAACATTTGATAGATTCATTTTTTATCACTATCTTTACAAACGAAATCAAACCTTTACTGCTATGATAGATAATATAATACAGAACCTTTGGTTGGTATGGTTGCTAGCTGGGATAGTATGTCTAATCCTTGAGATGATGAGTAATGACTTCTTCATCATGTGCTTTGCCATTGGTAGCTTGTGTGCTTCATTAATCTCATTGGGGATAGATAGTATTGTTGTACAGGTCATTGTGTTTGTTATCTTCAGCTTATTAAGCATTTTCTATGTGCGTCCTATTGCCTTGAAATACTTTCATAAAGGCGAGAATCAGCGGTTGAGTAATACCGATGCTCTGATTGGTCGTGAAGGAAAAGTAACCGACAAAATAGAGACGGGAGGCTATGGACGAGTGAAGATAGATGGTGACTCGTGGAAAGCAAAGTCAGTAGATGGACAAGAGATAGGCGTTGGAGATGATGTTAGAATACTTCGTCTCGACTCTATCATCGCAACTGTTGAGAAATGTTGAAATATGTGTGACAACTAGAAGAAACGATATTAAATAACCCTTCTCTTGCCTTTTTAGAGTAGTTCTCATTATGAAACAGTGGGTGAGAGAACCTAAAACTTATGCTTATGAATATTATTGCTTGTGTGTTTGTTGCGGCTATTATCTTGGTAATTATCTTTGCCAAGATGTCAATAGTCATCATATCTCAGAGTGAAACTAAGATTATTGAACGATTGGGAAAGTACCATGCTACACTCCGACCGGGCATTAACATCATCATACCTTTCATCGATCATGCTAAGGATATAGTAGTGATGAGAGCTGGCCGATACGCTTATACCAGTTCAATTGACCTACGCGAGCAGGTGTATGACTTTGATCGTCAGAACGTGATAACCAAAGATAACATCCAAATGCAGATTAATGCGCTGCTCTACTTTCAGATTGTTGATCCGTTTAAAGCGGTTTATGAAATCAATAACTTACCTAACGCCATTGAGAAACTGACGCAGACAACACTCCGAAACATCATTGGTGAGATGGAACTTGACCAAACGCTTACCTCTCGAGATACGATAAATACGAAGCTAAGATCGGTTCTTGATGATGCAACAAACAAGTGGGGAATCAAGGTGAATCGTGTAGAACTACAAGATATAACGCCTCCTGCAAGTGTTTCTCAGGCTATGGAGAAGCAGATGCAGGCTGAACGTAACAAGCGTGCAACCATCCTTACGAGTGAAGGACAGAAGCAGTCGGCTATTCTTCAGTCGGAGGGTGAGAAGCAAGCTGCCATCAATCGTGCTGAAGCTGATAAACAACAGCAAATCTTAATAGCTGAAGGTCAAGCACAAGCACGCATTCGTAAGGCAGAAGCAGAGGCGATAGCTATTCAGAAGATAACTGATGCTGTGGGGCAAAGTACTAACCCTGCCAACTATCTCATTGCACAGAAATACATCCAAATGCTTACCGATCTCGCTCATAATAACAACCAAAAGACTGTTTACTTACCATTTGAGGCATCAAATCTTATGGGTTCTATCGGTGGTATTAAGGATATGTTTAAGGGATAATAGATAATGACAACACAGGACATAAATCTTTGTATTTTTTGTGGTGCACGTCCTAACTTTATAAAGGTGGCACCTATTATTAGAGTAATAAATAAGTTATCAGAAAGTGATAATGCTCATAAGGTGGGCTATTCACTTGTATATGCTGGTAGCGAGGATGACCCGACGTTAGAAGATAAGCTCTTTGAGGAGTTGTCAATCCATCGTCCAGATGCTTACCTCGGTGTTGAGTGTGAGAATCTTAACGAACTCACGGGGCAGGTAATGTCAAAGTTTGAACAGTACTTACAGGCTAATAGCAGTGATGTAGTTATCGTTGTTGATGACTTGGCATCGACAATGGCAGCCGCAATAGTCACTAAGAAGCAAGCAATCACACTTGCGCATATTGCTGCGGGGACACGTTCTTTCGACATAACAATGCCTAAGGAGATCAATAGATTGGTCATTGATGGACTATCAGACATCCTCTTTACGGCTGGATTCAGCAATAATAGTATTGCAAACAAGGAAGGGGCTGAACTCTCAAAGGTATATATGGTGGGCAACATCCTTATTGACAATATCCGTTATAATCGTGAGCGCATTGAGGGGATGAGCCTCTCGGATATTGATGCGTTGGCAGGTTTACCTATAAAAGAAGGTAATTATCTTGTCTTTACATTGAATCGTAAGGCCTTACTTGCTGATCAGGACAATCTGGAGAAGATGCTCCGTGTCTTGAGCGAGACTGCTGGCGATTTACCAATCATTGCTCCTTTGCGTGACTCTGCAGTACAGGTTATCATGTCTCTAAGCCTAAAGAAGAATATAAACTTGCATAATCTGCATATCGTTAAACCGCTTGGTTACTTAGAGTTTGCCTATCTTACTGCTCATGCACTGGGCATTGTGACCGACTCGGGGAACGTTGCTGAGGAGGCAACATTCAATAGTATTCCTTGTATAACACTCAACAGTTACACTGAACACATAGAGACTGTGAAGGTCGGAAGTAATGTTCTTGTTGGAGAAGACGCTGAGTTGCTTCGTTCGGCACTATCGGATATGGTCGTAGGAACGTGGAAGAAGAGTGGAATACCTGATAGATGGGACGGTAGATCGGCTGAACGTATCTTACAGATATTGCTTGAGCACCATTAAAGGTACGTTCTTTTAGAATCTTCGAAGAACTTATATAGAAGGATAAACACCCTCTTCTAGCAGTCTATTCAGTTGGCTTGATAATGCAGAAGAGGTTGTTTCTCCTTCTTTTTTATCTATTATTACCATTTATAAATGGTGTAGAGAAGAACTTAGTTTTCATTAATTTCGTACCTTTGCACTGATATTTAAAAGGTGATAAGATTATGCACGGACATACAGATAACTACACTTTCTTGACGCAAGGCCCGATACATCGTGTCATACTAACGATGGCTGTACCCACAATTATATCTATGCTTGTGACCGGGCTGTACAACATTGCAGACACATTCTTCGTTGGCAAGATCGATACACAAGCCACTGCAGCTGTCGGGGTGTCGTTTTCTATGATGTTCTTTGTCCAGGCGATGGGGTTCTTCTTTGGGCATGGTTCAGGTAATTACATATCTCGTGAGCTGGGAGCAAAGCGTCATGAAAATGCTATAAAGATGGCATCAACGGGTTTCTTTAGCTCTTTCTTCTTTGGACTAGTTATCCTTGTTCTGGGTGAGATATTCCTTACTCCACTCTCATTAATGCTGGGTAGTACACCAACCATCCTCCCTTACACAGAGAGTTATATGCGTCTTATCCTCTTGGGAGCACCTTTCTTGACCTCATCTCTTACGCTGAACAATCAGATGCGATTGCAAGGTAATGCGAACTTCGCTATGTATGGCATTGTAACAGGTGCTATCTTGAATGTTGCCTTAGACCCTTTACTTATCTTTACATGCGGTATGGGAGTTAGTGGAGCAGCCCTTGCGACTGTGATAGGACAGTTTGTTTCATTTGTAATCTTATTCTTTATGACTCGAAGAGGGGAGAATATTGCCATTCACTTTCGGCACTTTTCACCCTCATGGGCGGCTTATAAAGAGATATTCTATGGTGGTAGTCCATCATTAATGCGTCAAGGTCTGGCGTGCATAGCCACTATGTCCCTCAATCTTGCAGCTGGTGTTTATGGTGACTCGGCTATTGCTGCGATGAGTATTGTCGGTAGAATTGCTATGTTGTCATTTGCTGTTGTGATTGGATTAGGGCAAGGCTTCCAGCCAGTTTGTGGCTTTTGCTATGGGGCGGGACTCTATACTCGATTGAAGAAAGCTTATCACTTTACGGTAATTCTTGGCACTAGTTTCCTCATTCTACTTGCTATTGGAGGCTGGATAGTGAGTGATTCCCTTATAGGAGTGTTCCGTGACGATCCTAAAGTAATTGAGATAGGAGTGGTTGCATTGCGCTGGCAGCTCTGTACCTTCCCTCTCAATGCCTTTATCTTAGCAAGTAATATGATGGCACAAACCTGTCGTAAGCCTTTACGAGCTAATGTGCTTGCAGCTGCAAGACAAGGTTTATTCTTTATCCCACTCATCTTCATTCTCCCAGCTCACTTTGGTTTACTAGGCGTTGAGATGTGTCAAGCGGTTAGCGATGTCTTCTCTTTCACATTATCAGTGCCTATTGTTGTTTATACCTTCAAGGAGTTTAATAAGGAAGCAGTGGTTAGGAGGGTCGCAGAATGAGTAAGATTTATATAAAGAACATGGTTTGTGATCGTTGTAAGATGGCTGTAGAGCAGACCTTACAACATCAGAATCTACATCCAATAAAGGTTGATTTGGGTGAAGCTATTGTCGAGGAAGAATTGACGGAAACACAACTCTTAGTACTTCGAACAGCTTTAAAAGATTTAGGTTTTGAACTTCTCGGAGATAGAAGACAGCAGACAATAGACCTCATAAAGTCCTCTTTGATAAAACTGGTACATTATCAAGATAACCAGTCAGCAACAACTCTGAGTGATTATCTCGTCTCTCAACTCCATCAAGACTATAGTTCGCTTTCTAAACTCTTCTCGGAAGTAGAAGGAAAGACCATCGAACGTTATTATATAGAGCTTCGTATCGAGCGTGTGAAAGAACTAATTCGTTATGACGAACTTACTCTTACACAGATAGCGCAGCGTATGAATTATTCTTCGGTAGCCTATCTCTCCAGTCAGTTTAAGGCAGTTACGGGAATGACTCCATCTCAATTCCGAGGGATGAAGACGAATACTCGTATGCCTCTAGACCAACTTTAATATCTTATTCTGGCTTCTGGTAAGCATCCTTGTCATACATATCTCTCAATAAGCTAATACCTGCTTGCGTCTTAAAAATATTCTTGCAGGTAGCATTAATGGCGTGTTGAGAGCAATTATCCTCATACAAGTTAACAAGGAAGTCCGCCTCTACAAGAATCTGATAGTCTAATCCTTCGATGTGGTTATAAGTATGATGATGCCCAATAAGGAAGCATATTCTATCCATCTCTTGATCAGTGAATCCACCCAAACGCACCATTAGATTACGAGCCTCTTGAGGTCCTTCAATCTCTTGATACTTACCATTGTTAGAACCATACTTGCGTTCGCTGACATGAATCCCAATGTCATGAAGAATAGCAGCAGACTCTAGTATATCTTGTGTCTCAGCCTCCAATCCTTCTAGCGTACCAATGGTAGCAGCTAAGTTATGTACCTTTAAGAAATGATGGATACGTCTTGCATCCCCTTTGTCATATTCCGTCATTGCAGCAATGAGCTTTGCGTGTTTTCTATTCATCACCTAATACCTTTATAATAACGTATTGCAAAAGTAAGTCATTGCATTTAGAAAGAAGTATGATAAGCGTGAAATAATATGAAAGGGAGCATTTTGTAGGAATGTTATAACCTTTATCCATAATTCTGTAACACGCTTTCCTTAATATAAGTGTACCTTTGCAAGCGACAAGGAGAAAGTCTTCTTGCAAACAACTAATATAATAAAACAAAGTTATGAAGAGTGATATTTTTGCAGTAAGTGGTATGAAGTGTGTACATTGTAAGGCTAACGTTGAGAATGCGCTAAAGTCTTTAAATGGTGTAAAGAGTGCAGAAGCTAATCTAGAGAAAGCCAATGTAAATGTTGAATATGATGAGTCTGTTGTTACTCCAGCACAACTCAAGGAGGCAGTAGACAATAGTGGGCGCTATGAGTTGAGCCTATAAGGAGATAAGTATGAAGCAAACAATTCCTGTTATCGGCATGGCATGTTCTGCATGTTCTGCCAATGTAGAGAAGAAACTGAACGAGCTTAACGGCATTAATACCGCATCGGTATCATTGCCTGGTCGTTCTGCTTTGGTCGATTATGACCCCGAAACCATCTCACTGGAGCAGATGAAAGCTGCAATCAATGGGATTGGTTATGACTTAGTCATTGATAAAGAGACTTCAGTTGAGGAGATTGAGAAGCGCGAATACACGTTATTACGTCGGAAAACCATCCTTTCTTGGATATTCTCCATTGCCGTAATGAGCGTTTCGATGGGATGGATTGACCTCCATTCACGCACCATTGCTAATCAAGTTTCTCTATTGATTGCCTTAGCAAACATTGTTTATTGCGGTCGACAGTTCTATGTTTCAGCATGGAAACAACTCCTTCATGGCACTGCAAACATGGATACGCTCGTAACCTTATCCACGGCAATATCATTCCTATTCAGTGCTTTCAACACCTTCTGGGGGGATGCTGTATGGGCGAGCCGAGGTCTCGTTTGGCATACATACTATGATGCGGCTGTAATGATCATTACCTTTGTCTTGACAGGACGAATGTTAGAAGAAAAGGCAAAGGACGGCACTGCCTCCTCTATTAGACACATGATGGGTATGGCTCCAAAGACGGCACATATTGTTGATGGTGACCGAATAGAAGAAGTGCCAATATCGACTATTGAAGTAGGAGATATTCTAGAGGTTCACCCTGGCGAGAAGGTTCCTGTCGATGGAGAAGTTATCTCTGCTGAGAGCTTTATGACCCCCGATGCCGCCTATGTTGATGAGAGTATGATCACAGGCGAGCCTACTCCTGCCGAGAAGAAGAAGGGTTCAAAGGTGTTAGCAGGCACTATTCCTAGTCAAGGAGTATTCCGCATGAAGGCAAATGAGATAGGTGAGAACACGGCATTAGCGCATATTATTCGGATGGTGCAAGAGGCGCAAGGTTCTAAAGCACCCGTGCAACGCATTATCGATAAGGCTGCTTTAGTGTTTGTTCCAGTCGTTACGCTCATAGCCTTGCTAACCTTTCTTCTATGGTGGCTGATAGGTGGCGAGGCTTACTTACCACAAGCGATTATCTCTGCCGTAGCCGTTTTGGTCATCGCTTGCCCATGTGCCATGGGATTGGCGACACCGACTGCCTTGATGGTAGGAATTGGTAAGGCAGCACAAAAGCAGATACTCATCAAGGATGCAGCAGCATTGGAGAGCTTACGTAAGGTGGATGCACTTGTAACCGATAAGACGGGAACGTTGACGATACCTAATAAGGAAGTAGATTTCACCAAGGCTGACAATCTTCCTTTCGAGAAGCGGGAACAACTGAAGCCCAATGCTCGTGAGGCGATGGAGGAATTGCAGAAGAGTGGGATAGAGGTTTATATGATGAGTGGTGACAAGGATGAGGCTGCACACTATTGGGCTGATAAAGTGGGTATAAAGCACTACTTTAGTAAGGCTTTACCGCAGGACAAAGAGAACCTTGTTAAGCGTTTGCAGTCTGAAGGAAAGCGCGTTGCGATGGTAGGAGATGGCATTAATGATACCCAAGCGTTGGCGTTGGCAGATGTCAGTATAGCGATTGCCAAGGGTACAGATGTTGCAATGGATGTAGCGCAAGTGACGCTCATGGGCGATGATTTAGCTACCCTTCCAGAGGCAATCCGACTAAGTAAGAACACCGTTAGAATGATATGGGAGAACCTTTTCTGGGCGTTCATCTATAACCTTGTTTGTATTCCTTTGGCGGCTGGACTATTATATGTCTTCGGCATTAACTGGCAGATTACACCTTCTTGGGCAAGTGCCCTAATGGCATTCTCAAGCGTTAGTGTCGTTTTGAATAGCCTTCGCCTGCGTTGGATGAAATAGGTGAGTAAGAATAGAAAGAAGGGCATAATACTTTTGTAATAGATTATTGCTAATTTGGATACTCCTAATTGCGTTATTTCCATTAAGACCTAACGTTGTATCCAAATATGCGATTTATAGCAAAGGTATTGTGCCCTTCTTTAATTTGTTGATAACCAGTTTGTTATGAAAAATATACCTATCAATCTCTTATAAGATTTTAGCTTTTACCCTGAAAAATACCTGATTTTAGGTGAAAACGTACCTCCGTTTCGCCAAAAACGTACCTCCGTTTCACCAAAAACGTACCTCCGTTTCATTAAAAACGTACCTCCGTTTTACTAAAAACGTACCTCCGTTTTATGAAAAAGCAATATACGAACCTGTTTAAAGGTATGTTTCTTCTTTTTTAAAAGCTATTTCGATAATTCCGTTTGTAAAGTATCTTCTAATGAAAAAGAGTGTTGCATAACATAGAAATAGGACTTACCATAGCTTATTAATAGCTGATGATAAGTCCTATTGATGCTTATTTGCGTGGGTGAAACGTACCTAGATGATAGGAGAAAAGCCCTATCTCACAGGGTAATCGAATCTGTTTGTGTTGTAGAAGTTCGTCTGCTGTGATGGAACATGATCGAATTCTACGTTGATAGAAATAGCGTTTTGATTGTGAGAACCCCATTGATAGGTTACGCCACCACCAATTCTATCCATGAATCGACTAGCCATTGCGCCATAACCGAAGCCCATTGCACCATAACCGTAACCAAAGGGACTATAGCCCAACATGCCATATCCGCCCCAAGCAGGGTACCCATAACCTGCGTAACCGAAAGCATTTCCGACGTTATTAGAGGTGAATGCCTTCTGAACAAAGGCGTAAGCACTCCAATGCTCATCGAATTGATAGCCGAGAACAGCATTGACTCCGCCAACGAAGTAGTTGTTTCCTTGATAAGTCAGATGGTTTACATAGCCACCAACAGCTAGGGTCGCCTTCTTTGAAAGGTTGGTTACATACATCAATGACACATCTTGCGAGAATCCTGCGCCATGGTTATATCCATGTCCAAGGTTGGCAAATGCCGATGCACTAAGGTTTATGTTCAATCCTTTATGCAGTCTCCATGGACCTAAGCCATAGCCCCACTCGGGGTAATAGAAACTATTGGGAGTAACAGTCTGACCGCTTTCTGTTATGACAGGGAGGTTATTGTCTATTTGAGATTGCTGTTCACGATCCTCTGCCATACGCCTAGCATATTCCTTCTCAGCCTCAGTTGCTTCCCTTGGTCCTTTCAGGCGCGATGACTCAATAGGCTTCACAACCGATGTATCAACGTTGTGCTGCCCCGCTATTGTTTGCGCCTGCAATGGCAGGCACAAGATGGCTGTTATTATGAAAGCATATTTCTTCATTTGCTTGCAAATATAAATAATCGTCTATCAACAGCCAAGTATTTTAAAAGTTATTAGTGTTTTTTCAAGTTGTTGGTACTACTTAGTTTTCATGATGAGCGGTGGATCTGTTGTAAAGAGAAATACGGTTGCACCATGGAAAACCTGTCCTGGCTGTAAGCTATTGTCTACTTTCTCCATACCACTATTGTATCCAGCATGCAAGGGTTGTAGTGTTATGCCGCTACTTTGTGCCCCATGCGTATTGATGAGTAAGGTAGGTTCGCTAGAGTAGATGGTCATTGCACGCCCACTTTGTGCATCGAACAGGATAGCGGCTGGCTTTTGCATATTGTCAGGATGTCGCAGTTGGAAAGCATGATAATAGCCATTTACTGTTGCTTTTATTCGCTCTCCAATCTCTCTTGGTTGGGTAAAGTCGAATGGAGTAAGGCGTGTTTTCTGTAGTTCATTAGTGGGGAATTGCTCCTTATCCAACTTATTTGTATAGTGCGTATCTATCCACAGATGTTGTTTAAGGATAGATCGGTGCATGTCACCAGATAGATTGAAACAAATTCCATTGGTTACTTGCAATGTTGTTGGAGCAGTCGTCGTGATACGATAATCAATGTCGAGTGCATTCTGGTCGGATAGAGTATAGGTAACAGTTGCATTCAGTTTACCATTGAGATTGTTCTCTCCCTCAGTCGTAATATAGCGTAGGGAGACCGATTGGTTATCCGAGCTAACAACCTCCCAAACCTTTGATGAGAGCGTTTCTGTATGATCCTTACCGATGTAGATAAGCGTTGCTCCTAATGTAGAGTATTGCTTGTAGTCTTCCAGCTGATTGTACCCTTTGACCACAGGCTCCAATCGTCCGTTCCAGTTATGGGCTGTCAACGAAACAAGCCGCGCTCCGTAATTACTCACAATAGCCTCCATACCATTGCTGTTAGTGAGCTTGACAAGTCTTGCTTCCTGTGCATTTATGTTCATAACAAGGCTCAATAAAACCATTGTTATTAGTGCATGTATCTGCTTCATAATGTATCCTTTCTGTATATTGCAAAGTTAGTAAAAAACTTTAGAAATGCTTGTGTGGTAGAAATAAATGTTATACTTTCGTATCCAAATACAACTATTTTAGAATTAAAGAAGAAGTCTTCTGTTTCTTTCCGTTGCTTTTATCTTCTACAGCCTATGCGAGTTTATAAGATAAAAGAATGTCAGGAAAGAGCAAAGAGATAGCAAAAGATACAGGATTATGGAGTTAGAATTAGAACCCTTATGCCTTCCTTGTGATAAGAAACGCCCTATCGTCATAGCAGGACCCTGCTCCGCCGAAACCGAAGAGCAGGTCATGAGTACGGCACGTATGCTGGCAGATAAAGGATGTCACATCTTTCGTGCAGGCGTATGGAAGCCACGTACCAAGCCAGGAGGATTTGAAGGAAATGGAGAGAAAGCCTTACCATGGTTGAAAGAAGTCAAGGAAGAGACTGGGATGATGATATCTACAGAGGTGGCGACCCCCGATCATGTCGAGTTAGCAATGCGGTATGATATGGACGTACTATGGGTTGGCGCACGTACATCGGCTAATCCTTTTGCAATGCAGGCATTGGCAGATTCGATGCAAGGACTTCAAATACCAGTATTAGTGAAGAACCCTGTCAATCCTGATTTAGAACTATGGATTGGTGGCTTACAACGGTTGAATCAAGCAGGGATAAAGCGTCTGGGTGTAATCCATAGAGGCTTCTCTAGCTATGACAAGAAGATATATCGCAACCTACCGATGTGGCAAATCCCTATTGAATTGCGCCGTCGTATTCCTGGATTACCCATTATTTGTGACCCTAGTCATATTGGTGGACGCCGTGACTTGATTGCTCCTCTCTGTCAGCAAGCAATGGATTTAGGCTTTGATGGACTCATCGTAGAGAGCCATTGCAACCCGAAAGAGGCATGGAGTGACGCTAAACAGCAGGTAACTCCTGATATTCTGGATTATATTCTGTCGTTACTTGTGATACGTGATGACACCTTCACAACTGAAGATATCCGTTCGTTACGTGCGCAGATAGATGAGTTAGACAACTCATTGATGGAACTCCTTGCGAAGCGTTTCCGCTTATGTAGGGAGATCGGAACCTTTAAGAAGGAACATAACATGACTATCTTACAGACGAGGAGATATAATGAGATACTCGAGAAACGCGGTACACAAGCAGGATTATGTGGTATGAATCCAAAGTTTGCAGCACATATCTTCGAGCTTATCCATGAGGAGAGTGTACGACAGCAGTTGGCTATTGTGACGCAATCTTAAGCCTCTCTCTTCCTAAAAATATCATCTATGACACGCTTATTGTTAACCTTTCTTCTGAGTCTCATGTCCCTATACTCAGTCGCACAAAACCGATTGACTATTGTGGAGCTAAATGCTGAGAATCTCTTTGATGCACGGCATGATACGTTGAAGAATGATTATGAGTTCTTACCCACTTCACCACGTCATTGGACTCGAACAAAGTATTGGGAGAAGTTGAATAGGACGGGGCAGACCATCATTTCCTGCGGTGAAGATAGCAGGGGATGGCAATTACCTGACCTTGTGGGATTATGTGAAGTGGAGAATGACAGCGTGCTTTTTGATCTTACGAAACGCTCTTTATTGCGCAATGCACGCTATGAATACGTTATGACATCATCGCTTGATACGCGTGGTATAGACGTGGCTTTGCTCTATTCTCCCTTCTCTTTCCGCTTGTTGAAAGCCGATACTATCAGGGTTAGCTTGATAGCAGATATGCGACCAACACGTGACATACTCCATGTGGAAGGGGTTATTGCTAATGGTGATACCTTACATGTTCTATTGCTTCATGCACCGAGTAGAACAGGTGGAGAGATATACTCAAGACCTTTCCGAAAGCACGTGATAAAGCAAGTTAGTAATGTGGTTGATTCTATTCAGAAATACCAAGTTCATGCAAAGATAATCGTGATGGGCGACTTCAATGACTATGCTGATAGTCCTTCATTAAAGGCTTTGTACGAATGCGGTTTGTTGAATGTCTCGGCACAAGCAAAGGGTAAGAATGGTGCAGAAGGCACCTATCGTTATCATGGAGAATGGGGTAGTTTGGATCATATTCTCATAAGTGAGAACCTCCGTCCTTATGTGCTTTCATGCTATGTCAATGATGCTCCTTTCCTTCTAGAAGAAGATATGAAGTACGGCGGCGTAAAGCCTCGCCGCCATTATAATGGGATGCGTTATAACAACGGCTTCAGCGATCATCTGCCCTTAGTATTACGGCTGTCTATTCCCTAAGAAAAGGAGTGAAAGGAAAGAACTGCCGTTAGAAGTTAATTGCAAGTCCTGCTTCAACAGATGTATATGACTTCCTTATAGGTACAATAGGAGCCGTGTCATAGATGAGACGATAAGCACCATTAATCCCAATGGCTGGTGTTATCTTATATAGAAGATCTACGGCACCACCGAATCTAGCTTTCTTAAAGTAGCTATCAGGTTTTCCTTGATGGATGGCAGTAGCTGTCAATGACCAATGGTCACTGATGTGATGCTGGAAACTCAAGGCTATATGCGTCTTAATGCTACGGCTACAAGCGTAGAGTGTGGGTGCAGATGCGGTTGGATCTTTCCACTTCTCGAACTCATAGAACACACCCGCAGCAGCAAACATAAGGAATCTCTCCTTATTCACGAGTCGATAACGTGATTGTAAACCCGTAGATACCTTAAACTCTAAGCCTCTGCTCCCTGCCCATTGCGATTCGGCATAAGGATAGACTTCAAAGGCATGGCTCAATAAATAGCGATATTCCATGTGTACGTGTCCGCCGCTTACCGTCACCTGTTTACCATAGGTTGAGAACTCTAGTTTATTGATTAAGTTGATAACACGCTTGTGCTTGATTAATAGATTGAGATTGGCAGTATTCTTAACAGTGAGTATATTCTGTTGTTCGGTCTTGAAGTCTACTACTGGTAAGAGAGATCCTTGTATAGTCTTCGTACTATCAATGCTTAGGGTGAGATTCTCCGTGAATAACATCTGAGCATGCGATGGGATAGAGAGTAACAAAGCCAATAGAACTAGTGTAAGAGTTTTCTTCATGCGCGTTGATGAGTTCCTAATGATGATATGTAAGATAAAAAATAAGGGACGTACAAATGTTAGTGTGCGTCCCTGTTTATTAGTTGCTATTACTTATCAGAAATCTTAAGTGTCTTATTCAACTTGTCAATTTTGGACTGAAGTTTAGCTATCTTCTTACCCATCTTATCCAATTTTTTCTTACTCTTAGCCAACTTCTTATTTGTGGCTTTTGCCTCTTTCAATTTCTTGATAGTGTCCTTTGCATCCTTTACTGTGCTAGAAGGACTTGTTGCAGTGAAGTCGGTTGTTGCTATGTTAGCGTCAGCGTTAGCATTAGCCGCCTTCTCCGTTAACTCATTATAGTCGGCTTTCTCTTTCTCGTAATCAAGCTGCGCCTTATTTAACTTAGTGGTCAGTTCGAGTAGCTTCTGCTGTTCTTTTAGGTTCTTTACTACTGTTGCATCTTGTGCGAAAGCGAATGTGGTCATAAGTGCCATAGCACCCATTAATAATAATTTTCTCATACTTCTTTCTTATAAATTAGTCTTACAATAAATAAATACTATCCTTTTCTATATTCGTCTTAGCCTTTGCTTTTAGGCTCGTCTTTCTATGTCCTGTTATAGAATTGAGTCTGTCGACTGTTGTATTTGCCTTTTAATATCAGCCTTGCTATTGCCTAAGCCAATATTATCTAATAATCCGTTCAAAGCCCCACCAACTAAGTCTTCAATGGTAGAGGTGGCAGGCTCTACAATATTATCTTGTATCATCTTCTGCACCTTTTGCCTTATTTGCTCTTTGAGGTTCACTTCCGAATTCTTATAATATTGTCTTGCTGCTTCCTGCAAGTCATCTTCGTCAATCGTAAAGATATGCCCTAAGAGCCCTACTGATACGGTGTGATTTTGTCCTGCATAATGCACCTTGCCTGTAGAGTATATAATATGATTATCCACGGTAACGAGGTCGTCTACAGCAGATCTTATCACTTTCCCAGCAAAGGCATTGCTGATAGAACGGAAAGCGTTATCGACAAGTTCATTGCCCGTTGTGTTGGTCGTATCGTTTACAGCGTCGTTCACCGTATTGGTAATGACATCAGACAATACATCCTTGTGCTGTTCAGGCTTTGGGCATGTGAGAATCAGCACGATGATGAAAGCCACCAAGACTATCAATGTGCCTAACAAACATCCCGTATGGCTCTTCTTTTGAATAACTACCGTCTGTGGGGCTGCTGCCTGTTGAGTTGCAGGTTCAACGGGCGTAGCTTCAACGTAAGGTAAATCTTGCGCCGTTGTCTCGTCGTCAATAGGATCTTTCCCTTCCAAAATTGGACGTAACTCCTCAATTTGCCATGCTGGAATCCATTGCTGCGTATCGGTAGGCATGACGAGAGTGGTTGCTATAATCTTTCGCTGACTTAACTCTTTGAGACTGTAAGGTCCCTGCTTTTCGTTATCAATTTCTATGTAATATTCCATTTGTTTACCTTTATTATATAGTTGAGATATGTGGCGTATAAAAATTATATGTTATCGTTTACGCCTTATTCTCATAATTGTGTGCGAAATTAGACATAAATTCTGATATGACAAAGAAACATCATCTATTTTACTTATCACTTACCTGTTTTTTTCGATTTAAGGTTCATTTATGCTTGAGTAGTCATGGAAAAGATGTATATTTGCACCATCAAACTAAAGAAGATAACCCTATAATTCATAATAAGAAATGATGGAATTAATCCAGCCCTATGTGGGCATTGCGGTAAAGCTAATCGTTGGTATGATTGGCATTCTAACCTTTTTGCGCATTACGGGTAAGGCGCAAATGGGTCAGTTGACTCCCCTTGACACGGTAAGTGCATTCGTTATTGGTGCGTTAGTCGGTGGTGTATTGTACAATCCAGATATGACCATCTGGCATCTCGTCTTCGCCCTAGCCGTATGGACAGGCTTTAATATGCTTGTTCGTTTCGCCATGCACTCTGCCTATTTGCGCCATCTTATCAAAGGCGAGAGCGTCTTCTTGGTGAAAGACGGCGTTATCAAATTTAAGAACTTCAAGCGTAATAGTCTTGAGATGGAGCAGTTCCGCCTCATGCTAAGGCAGAAAGGTATCTTCTCCATGTTCGATGTAGAGGATGTACTGTTTGAAGCTAACGGCTCAGTGACGGTTCTCTCACCTGGTCAGACGGCCTATTCCGTATTGTTGGTGAATAATGGAGAGATTGTGGAAAGCAGCCTAGCACAGTTTAACCACACACAGGAATGGGTGATGAAAGCTATCAAACGCAATGGATTCCGTGGACCTTCTGAGCTGTTCTGTATGGAGTGGACACCTCGAAGAGGGTTCTATTTCGTAACCTTCAACGGGGATGTGAAGCGTGGTAAAGCGGAGTTCGACTCTGAAAGCATAGACCCTGATAACGCACAGGTGTAAGTCCAATCAAGTGCCTCCAAGCCTTCTAAAAAGGGGAGGAGAGTTGACAAAGACTAGTTAGAATATAATAGTACAATTCAATAGTGGCGTTTCCTTGTATGAACGAGAGGCTCTTCTCGTAACAAGGGAACGCCCCTTTCGTATATAGAAGAGCATTCATTCCTGTTATTAGCTGTTATTCCTTGTATTTATGAGCGGGTTTTAGTCCCTGATATGTAGCGATAAATTGACACATACGAGTCAGCGCAATGACACGTATGTGTTATGCCACTTGACACATACGTGCTATTTCGTTCACACATACGTGTCAATTTCGTCCATGATATAAGGCGATGAAATGGGATCTATTTCATCACCTTTTTTATATATATTACGCCTTGATAGTATAACATACCACTAACGTTGTATTTACCCTAAGTAACCTTACAGCTGTCAAACATATTCCAGCTCGATTGCAGATATATTTCTGCACAAAGCATATTTATGTGCGCATGAAAGTGTAACAAGTGTTTTAAAATATTTTAAAATACTACTCACTGGCTTGCTGTTTTATGTCTCTTTTTGCTATCTTTGTATGATAGAAATAGAATAATAAGTACATTTAAAAGCAATGTTTGAGAATTTAAGTGATCGTCTAGAACGCTCCTTTAAGATCCTTAAAGGTGAGGGAAAGATAACGGAGATCAATGTAGCGGAGACCCTAAAGGATGTTCGTAGAGCATTACTCGACGCCGATGTCAACTATAAGGTAGCTAAGTCATTTACCGATACAGTAAAGCAAAAGGCGCTTGGTATGAACGTGCTTACAGCCGTTAAACCAGGTCAGTTGATGGTGAAGATAGTGCATGATGAGTTAGCAGAACTCATGGGTGGCGAGTCAGTAGGGCTAAATCTTACAAGCCGTCCAGCCATTATCTTAATGAGTGGTTTGCA
The DNA here is from genome assembly GCF_041433025.1 of Prevotella sp. 20925_1_30. Lineage (NCBI taxonomy): Bacteria > Pseudomonadati > Bacteroidota > Bacteroidia > Bacteroidales > Prevotellaceae > Prevotella > Prevotella sp. 20925_1_30. The sequence goes on from NZ_JAPWAR010000003.1 coordinate 77,876, forward strand.
GGGTTCTGGTAAGACCACATTCTCTGGTAAGTTAGCAAACATGCTGAAGACAAAGGAACATAAGAACCCTTTGTTGGTTGCTTGTGACGTATATCGCCCTGCAGCTATCGACCAATTAAAGGTTGTTGGCGAACAGGTGGGCGTTCCAGTATATTCAGAGTCAGAGAGCAAGAACGTTAATGAGATAGCTGATCACGCCCTCGCAGAAGCAAAGGCGAAAGGCTATGATGTGGTAATCATCGATACCGCAGGTCGACTGGCAGTCGATGAGGAGATGATGAATGAGATTGAGAGTCTCAAGAATCATGTAAACCCGGATGAAACGCTGTTCGTTGTAGACTCCATGACAGGTCAGGACGCTGTTAACACAGCAAAGGAGTTCAATGATAGATTGGATTTCAACGGCGTAGTCCTAACGAAACTCGATGGTGATACGCGTGGTGGTGCTGCCTTGTCAATTCGCACAGTCGTAACCAAGCCAATCAAGTTCATAGGTACTGGCGAGAAGATGGAAGCTATTGATGTGTTCCATCCAGGACGTATGGCAGATCGTATCTTAGGTATGGGTGACGTAGTCTCTTTGGTGGAACGAGCACAAGAGCAGTTCGATGAGGAAGAGGCGAAACGCTTGCAGAAGAAGATACAGAAGAACCAATTCGACTTCAATGACTTCTACAACCAGATACAACAAATAAAGAAGATGGGTAACCTGAAAGACCTCGCATCAATGATTCCTGGTGTGGGTAAAGCTATCCGCGATGTAGATATAGACGATAATGCCTTCAAGGGTATTGAGGCTATCATACAGAGTATGACACCAAAGGAACGCACGAATCCAGAGGTATTGAATAACTCACGTCGCCAGCGAATAGCGAAGGGTTCAGGTACTAGCTTGCAGGAAGTAAACCGACTCATTAAGCAGTTTGACCAAACGCGTAAGATGATGAAGATGGTTACAGGTTCTAAGATGGCTGGTATGATGAGCAAGATGAAAGGTATGCCTGGTATGCCCTCTATGCCGAAAGGCTTGTAAGATGAATCATCAACAAACAATAATAATATAAGCTATGGAATATCAGTTAATCGATGGTAAGGCAACCGCAACAGCCATCAAACAGCAGATTGCGGAAGAGGTAAAAGCCATTACAAAGGCAGGTGGAAAACAACCTCATTTGGTCGCTATATTAGTAGGACACGATGGGGGAAGTGAGACTTACGTAAAGAACAAGGTTATTGCTTGTGAGCAGTGTGGCTTTAAGTCTACGCTTATCCGTTACGAGACTGATGTTACCGAGGAGGAGTTGTTGACTTGTGTAGACAAGTTAAATAAGGATGATGACGTTGATGGATTCATCGTGCAACTCCCATTACCAAAGCATATTGATGAGCAGAAGATCATCATGGCTATTGATTATCGCAAAGACGTGGATGGCTTCCATCCTGTCAATGTGGGGCGAATGGCAATCGGTTTACCATGCTTTATATCGGCAACACCATTAGGAATCCTAACATTGTTACAGCATTACCATATTTCAACTTCTGGCAAGAAGTGCGTTATCTTAGGTAGAAGTAACATCGTTGGTAAGCCTATGGCACAGCTCATGATGCAGAAGCAATATGGAGATGCAACCGTAACAGTTTGCCACTCGCATTCAGCGACATTGAAGAAAGAATGTCAGGAAGCTGATATTATTATTGCAGCTATTGGACGTCCCGATTTCTTAACAGCCGATATGGTTAAACCAGGTGCTGTAGTTATCGACGTTGGTACGACGCGTGTACCCGATGCAACACGTAAGAGTGGCTATCGCTTGAATGGTGACGTGAAGTTTTATGAGGTAGCTCCGTTATGCTCATTCATCACACCAGTACCAGGAGGCGTTGGTCCGATGACGATTTGTTCTTTGATGAAGAATACACTTGCAGCAGGCAAGAAAGAATATTATAAATGATGACAGCAGAAGAATATCTACAGCTCGGCAATGAGTGTCGGCAACGAGGAGACTGGCAGAATGCCTTAGCCAATTATATGGAGGCTATCGAACTGGACCCTAACTCGCCGGCAGTAGTTGCAAAAGAGATGCTAGAGAATATTCTAAACTTCTATAACAAGGATGCGTATAATCCTTAAAATACAAAAACTATGAGCAAGATGAAAGGTGCCATCGTAGTGAACACTGATCGCTGCAAAGGATGCCAGTTGTGTATCGTTGCATGCCCGAAAGATGTGATTGCCTTGGCTCAGAAACAAGTAAATGTCCACGGATATCCGTTTGTTGAGTCTGCTAAACCAGATGATTGTATCGGTTGTGCAGCTTGTGCAACAGTGTGTCCTGATGGCTGTATTACAGTCTATCGTAAAAAAGTGGAGGGGTAATTTATGGCAGAACAAGAAGTAAAATTGATGAAAGGTAACGAGGCAATCGCCCATGCTGCAATTCGTTGTGGTGCGGACGGATACTTCGGTTATCCTATCACTCCACAGAGTGAAATTATAGAAACACTAGCTGCTTTGAAGCCTTGGGAGACCACGGGAATGGTTGTCCTACAGGCTGAAAGTGAAGTGGCATCCATCAATATGATTTATGGTGGTGCTGGTGCTGGTAAGCGTGTATTGACAAGTTCTTCTTCACCAGGCGTCGCCTTAATGCAAGAGGGTATCAGTTATATGGCAGGTGCAGAGCTCCCAGGTGTATTTGTAAATGTACAACGTGGTGGCCCTGGACTTGGAACGATACAGCCAAGTCAGAGTGATTACTTCCAAGCAACACGTGGAGGTGGTAATGGCGATTACAATGTGATAGTATTGGCGCCAAATTCTGTACAGGAGATGGCTGATTTTGTTGACTTGGCTTTCGAGTTAGCATTCAAGTATCGTAACCCTGCAATGATTCTTTCTGACGGTGTGATTGGTCAGATGATGGAGAAGGTTGTACTTCCTCCACAGAAGCCACGTCGTACAGAGGAGGAAATCCGTAAGGAGTGCCCTTGGGCTTCAATGGGTCGTACAGCTGATCGTAATCCTAATATCATTACCTCTTTGGAATTGAAGCCAGAGATAATGGAAGAAAGAAACCTCCACTTACAGGAGAAGTATCGTCAGATTCGTGAGAATGAAGTGCGCTTCGAAACACAGCAATGTGAGGATGCAGATTATGTAATCGTAAGTTTTGGTAGTGCTGCACGTATCGGTGAGAAGGCTGTCGAGCTAGCTCGTGAACAAGGCTTGAAGGTTGGACTCTTCCGTCCTATCACACTCTGGCCTTTCCCAAGTAAGCAGCTTGCAGATCTTTGCAAAGGCAAGAAAGGAATCTTGGTTAGTGAGATTAACGCTGGGCAGATGGTACAGGATGTTCGTCTTGCGATTGATGGTGCTTTGCCAGTAGAACATTTTGGACGTTTGGGTGGTATCGTTCCTGATCCAGAAGAGATTGTGAATGCACTCAAAGAAAAGTTAGTAAAGTAAGAGAGGAGGGCGTATATATTATGGCAAATGATATAATTTCACCTGAGAATTTGGTGTATAAGAAGCCGACCTTGATGAATGATACGACAATGCATTATTGTCCTGGATGTTCACATGGTGTGGTTCATAAATTAGTTGCAGAGGTAATCGAAGAGATGGGGATGACCGATAAGGCTATTGGTGTATGTCCTGTTGGTTGCGCTGTATTTGCTTATCGCTATCTTGATATTGATTGGCAGGAAGCGCCTCATGGTCGTGCTCCAGCTGTAGCAACTGGTATCAAGCGTGTATGGCCTGATCGTCTAGTGTTCACTTATCAGGGTGATGGTGACTTGGCATGTATCGGTACTGCTGAGACAATTCATGCCTTGAATCGTGGTGAGAATATTCCAATCATCTTCATCAATAATGCTATTTATGGTATGACTGGTGGTCAGATGGCACCAACAACATTGATGGGGCAGAAAACAGCAACTTGTCCTTATGGTCGTGAACCAGAACTACATGGTTATAACTTAAATATCACCGAACTTGCTAGTCATTTGAAGGGAACTTGTTATGTAACTCGTCAGAGTGTAGATACTGTTGCCTCTATTAACAAGGCAAAGCGTGCTATTCGCAAGGCTTTCGAGGCAAGTATGCAAGGGAAAGGTAGTTCCTTGATAGAGATTGTTGCAACATGTAATAGTGGTTGGAAACTCTCTCCAGTAAAGGCGAATGAGTGGATGCGTGAGAATATGTTCCCTGAATATGAGAAGGGCGATTTGAAAGATACAACCAATCTTTAGTCTTTCTCTATATATAATAAAGGTGTAATATGAAAAAAGAGATAATTATTAGCGGCTTTGGTGGGCAAGGTGTACTCTCTATGGGTAAGATTCTTGCTTATTCAGGACTAATGGAAGATAAAGAGATAACATGGATGCCTGCTTATGGTCCAGAGCAGCGTGGTGGTACAGCTAATGTGACTGTTATCATCAGTGATGAGCGCATATCTTCGCCGATCTTAAGTAAGTACGATGTTGCTATTGTTCTAAATCAGCCTTCGTTAGATAAGTTCGAACCAAAGGTAAAGCCGGGTGGTATCCTTATATATGATGGTTATGGTGTGATGAATCCTCCTACTCGTAAGGACATCACCGTCTATCGTGTCAATGCGATGGACAAGGCTGCTGAGATGAAGAATGCCAAAGTCTTCAACATGATTGTCTTAGGTGGATTACTTAAGGTTTGTCCTGTTGTAAGTACTGACGGCTTGAAGAAAGCACTCTATAAGAGTCTGCCAGAACGTCATCATAACTTAATTCCATTGAATATGCAAGCTGTGGAAGAAGGTATGAAGATAATCGTTCAGCAGTAAAATGATATACAAAGCAACCTGATTTTTTATAACTCTCTAATTTGTTTAAGGGGCTCCAGCAGTGATGCTATGGGCTCCTTAATCTATTTATAAAAGATTGTGTCCATTTAAGCACACCTTATTAAGTTTTTCGTATATTAGATTGTTCTATTATTCCACTAATATAGTTTAATTTGTTCACTATACCCCTATTATGGTAAACTTTTTATGGAAAAGATTTGGCTGTTTCATTATTTTTTTATTACTTTGCAGCCAATTAAAGTGTTGATACTATATAATTTATAAATATTAATTAATTCAGAGAGACAATGAAAAAGTTAGTTTTGATGTTAGCTGCTGCGTCTATGGCAGCTTCAGTTTCTGCTCAGACTGTAGCAGAGAGCAAGGCTTTTGACAACGTTTACGTTGGTATTAATGGTGGTGTTGCTACTAAGACTACTGGCCACAAGTGGTTGAGCGACCTCGATCCAAATGCTGGTCTTCGTATTGGTCGTTACTTCACTCCAGTCTTTGGTTTGGCAGTTGAAGGTAATGCTTACTTCTCAAACAAGCCTTGGCACTCAACAGGTACAGCAGTTCGCGCTACAAATGTTAGTTTACTCGGTACTGTAAACTTGAGCAACCTCTTTGGTGGTTACAAGGGTGAGCCTCGTGCATTTGAGGTTAGCGCACTTTATGGTCTTGGTTGGATGCACGTATTTACAAACAACAAGGTCGTAGAGAATCTTACTTCTGGTCAGCGTAACCGCATGACTTCTAAGGCTGCTTTGGACTTCGCCTACAACTTCGGTTCACAGAAGCAGTGGCAGGTTTATGTTGAGCCTTCTATCAATTTCGCTTTCCTAGGTAAGGCTTATTCTAAGGCTGGTGTTGCTAACCATGATGTAAACTATAGTTACAAGGCAGTTGCACAGGATGGTCAGCCAGCTTACAATATCAACAATTCATTCGTTCAGTTGAACGCTGGTGTTGTTTACAAGTTCAAGAACTCTAATGGTACACACAACTTCACAATCGTTGTTCCACGTGACCAGGCTGAAATTGATGCATTGAACGCACAAATTAATGAGCTTCGTAACCGTAAGCCAGAGGTTATCACTAAGGAGGTTGTTAAGGAAGTTCCTGCAGTTAAAGTTAAGGAATTCACAGTATCTGATCTTGTATTCGTAACATTCGCTCAGGGTAAGTCTGCTCTTACAAACGACGCTAAGGCTGCTCTTAACAACGTTAAGGAGGGTGTTCACGTTCAGGTTGTTGGTACAGCTTCTCCAGAGGGTTCTAAGGAACTTAACGATCGTCTCTCACAGGCTCGTGCTGACGTAGTTGCTAACTACCTCAAGGGTCGTGGTGTTATCGTTGACGAGGCAACTGGTAAGGGTGTACAGGGTGTAACTTCTAATCGTTTGGCTGTTGTTTACGTAAAGTAATCAATCATACAAATTAAGAAGTTAAACCTTCTATAAAGTAATATGGGATGTACCTCAAGGGGTGCATCCCTTTTTCTTATTCTAGATGAATGGGGTTTAAGTTCTGTTGAGTGATTTAGTTGTAGAATGATTGTCCAATAGTTGGGATTGATTCGTATTGATATATTGTTTATTAAATATGGGAGAGATGGAAAAGTTATCAAAGATAGGGAGATATGAGTTTATGGCAGAACCTTTTCATTGCGATTTCTCTAATCATCTATTCATGGGACATTTAGGTAATCACATGCTTAATGCAGCTGATTTTCATAGTAATGAACGTGGTTATGGCATGAATTGTCTTAATACTATCAACAAGACATGGGTGTTGAGTCGTCTCGCCATTGAAATGGAGGATATGCCTAAAGCATACGACAAGTTTTATGTTGAGATATGGGTTGATAATGCTATGAAGTATTTTACAAGTCGCAACTTTAAGGTCGTTAGTGAGTCGGGACATATTTATGGATATGGTAAAAGCGTTTGGGCACTCATCGACACGGGTACTCGCGAGCCTTCAGATATCTTTGCTATCCGTGAAGGTCTTATTAATGAATACATAGAGAAAGACTATATTTGTCCGATTGGTAAGTCTTCGCGTGTGAAGATAACAGATAAGGCTTCACTTATCCGTTTTATTGATACCTATTATAGTGATGTGGATGTGAATGGGCACATCAACTCCGTTAAGTATATTGAACATATATTTGACTTGTGGGATTTAGATTGGTATCGTCAGCATACAATTAAGCGTCTTGAGATTGCATACGTAGCTGAGTCTCATCAAGGCGATTGCTTACATTTCTATCGTGAGCAGCGTGATTCAGACTTAGACTTTAATGTGAGAATAACAAAGAGCAATGAACTTTGTGAAGAAACAGAAGCTTGTAGGTGCAGGGTGTTATTTGGCTGATAGAATAAGGTAACTCCCATCCATTAATAATTGTTCCTCGTCCATTAGTTCCTTCATGACCTTGGTGACCATATCCCAATCCTCATCAAGCTGTCTAACCTCTGTCACATGATGTCTCTCACCATCAGCTACCATTGCGAGGAGCTTTTCTTTTATCTCCTCTTGCTTGTCGTGATCATCGTGATGAGTATGAGAGAGACATACATCACACTGTTCACAATCTACTGATTTCTTCTCTCCGAAATAATAGAGCAGCTGTCTACTTCTGCAAACCCTATCGTTCTGTGCATAGTTAATAACAGAATTAATGCTCTTCTGGAATTGCTCCTTCCGCTCTTCGTAAACACTTTTATCCAGTATGACGTCGCTACCATCAACACGATCTCTCTTATAGCTAATGAGCGGAATACTCTTACGAGGAATGAAATCTATGATGCGTTTCTTGCTTAGATTTATAAGCACCATATAAGTTTGATTGCGGTCAAGACCAGCCTCTTGCGCTATGTAACTCTCATCGACATAACCATAGTCAGTGAATAATCCACCATAGTTCCTAAGTAGAGATATGACGACATCATTCTCTTTCTCGCTTAATGAATCAAGGCGATAAAGGTCATCACGTCTTAGCAAGAACCGTACACGTGCATTATTATCTGGGTTCGGTTCGTAGTCAATATATCCAGCTCGTTGTAATAGAATCAACGCAGCGTTGGCTCGGATAGGGAAGTGTTTAAATGTTGCACAGAACTTATCAATAGGGAACTCAAACGTACATCCTTCACCGCTATTCACGCCTATTTGATAGAAATAAGCTAAGTGCTCGTAAACCTGTTGTACATATTCTTTAGGGGGGAACGTGTCTTCGACTCTCTTTTGTAGCGTTCGGTTGTCATGCCCATTATAGAGTAAAACCGCATAAGCCTTCTGTCCATCACGCCCTGCGCGTCCCGCTTCTTGGAAATAAGCCTCGAGCGAACTAGGGCAATCCATGTGTATCACCACGCGCACGTCGGCTTTGTCAATTCCCATACCAAAGGCATTTGTTGCAACTATAACACGCACCTTGTCATGTTGCCATTCACTTTGACGTTGATCCTTTACGGCTGGTTCCAGTCCTGCATGATACCATGTAGCGGATATACCATACTGTATAAGCAGTTGTGCAATCTCTTTCGTTCTCTTCCTACTACGACAGTAAACAATAGCCGTCTTTGGTATTGATTGAAGGATATGAACCATCTCCGCCTCTTTATCTTCCGCCTGTCTGACAACATACACAAGATTCTTTCGCTCGAAGCTCATACGGAAGACATTCTTCTCTGTGAAACCGAGTCGTTCCTGTATATCGTCAATAACGTTAGGTGTGGCAGTGGCGGTTAACGCAAGGATAGGTACGTTGGGTACGAGCTTTCGTATTACCGCTATCTGCAAATAGGATGGGCGGAAGTCGTAACCCCATTGACTAATGCAATGAGCTTCATCTACTGTAATGAAACTCACTTTTATATGTTTTAGTTTGATTTGGAGGAGATCGGAACTAATGCGCTCGGGTGAGATGTACAATAACTTAACGCCACCAAAGATACAATTCTCTAATGTAGTCACAATCGCATCTCTACTCATCCCAGAGTAGATAGCTGCTGCGGTTATTCCTTTGTGTCGAAGGTGCTCCACTTGATCCTTCATCAATGCGATAAGCGGAGTAATAACAATACACACACCCTCTTGGGCTAATGCTGGAACTTGGAAGGTTAGTGATTTACCTCCTCCTGTTGGCATTAGTCCTAAGGTATCCTTCCCCACACCGATACTTTCGATAATTTCTCTTTGAATACCACGAAAGTCGGGATACCCCCAATACTTATGAAGAATGTCAAGATAGGACATTGGACTTGCTACTTTGAGCTTTGATGTTTGACCTTCTACATAGGAACTAGTAACTTTGAACTTGGGGTTCGCTCTTGACCACCCTGCATTCGTCAACGATTATCACTCCTCTGTAGGTCTTATATCCTCAATCTGCAGCTGCACAGCTCCACGTTTGAAGACATTGTCCTCAATGGTATAAGCAATATCAAACGAACGCTTGGATTTGATGTACCGTGCCGACGCACTCTGTCCGAAAGCAATACCATTCATAACATTGTTTGATTTCGAATCAACGAGTTCCAGCTTGATATGCTCTTGCTCACGTCCAACGACTTTACTTGTTCCGAAATCGTACACATCCAACGTACAGAAGATAGGTTTAGGATTTGCAGGTCCGAAAGGTGCGAATCGCTTCAAGTCACTATGCAGTTTCTTCGTAATATCTTTGAAGTCTATGACGGCATCAATGTCTAGTATGGCTTCCCGCTGCTCTGGTTCGATATGCTCCTCTACGTATGCTTGGAACCGCTTACGGAACTCCTTAACGTCCGACCACTTCATCGTTAAGCCAGCCGCATAAGTATGTCCACCAAAGTTTAGAAGTAAATCACGGCAACTCTTGATAGCCGCATAGACATCAAAACCCGCTACGCTACGGGCTGAACCAGTTGCAAGATTCTCGTCACGGGTCAGTACAACTGTCGGACGGAAATATATCTCAGTGAGGCGGGAGGCAACGATACCGATGACGCCTTTCTTCCAGTGTTCGTCATACAGTACGATACTGGATTGGTGCTTCTGACTCTCTAGGCGCGCCACAATCTGGTTCGCCTCTTCCGTCATCTGCCTATCGACGTCCTTGCGTTGTTCGTTATATTCATCGATGTGTTTTGCCTGATTGAGCGCTAAGCTATATTCGCGTTCAACTAATAAATCCACACTCTTCTTACCATTCTCCATTCTTCCGCTGGCGTTAATGCGAGGTCCTATCTTGAAGATAATATCACTCATGGATAGTTCCCGCCCATTCAGCCCACAGATGTCAATAATCGCTTTAAGTCCTAAGCTGGGATTCTGGTTGAGCTGTTTCAATCCGTGGAAGGCAAGAATACGATTCTCGTCAATCACTGGCACAAGATCGGCGGCTATACTAACGGCACAGAAGTCGAGTAGGGGAACGAGACGTGAGAACGGAATATTATTATTCTTAGCAAAGGCTTGCATGAACTTGAAGCCCACACCACAGCCACATAAGCTCTTAAAAGGATAAGAGTCATCTGGTCTTTTGGGATTCAATATCGCCACTGCGGGCGGCATAGTCTCGTCAGGCACATGATGATCACAGATAATGAAATCAATTCCACGCTGCCTAGCATAGGTAATCTCTTCTATGGCTTTAATACCGCAATCAAGGATGATAATAAGTTTTACACCCGTTTCAGCGGCATAATCAATTCCCTTCTTACTCACCCCGTAACCCTCATCATATCGGTCGGGGATATAATAATCAATGTTGGAATAGAACTGTCGTAAGAATTTATAGACTAGCGCAACAGCCGTGCACCCATCTACGTCGTAATCTCCGTAAACAAGGATACGCTCCTTATGCCCCATTGCGTCGTTCAACCTGTCAACGGCGGCATCCATATCTTTCATTAAGAAGGGGTTGATGAGGTCGGCCAGCTGTGGTCGGAAGAATCTCTTCGCAGCACTCTCCGTCGTTATCCCGCGACGTATGAGCAGAGATGCAAGTGTAGGGCTCATGCCTAATTTATCACCTAATTCCTTAGCAGCATTACTCTGTTCGGTTGTCGGTGGTGTATAGTTCCATTTAAAATGCATCTTAATTTATTTTTATTTCTGCCCGTAAAGGTACAAAAAAAAAGCCAACCGCCGTGATGGCTAAGATGAATATTTGTATTAGACAGGCATAGTAAGTCCCACTTTTGCAGGCGTGGAACGGCTGGTGCGTATCGCCTTTGCAACTCATGAAGTATATGTTTCCGATTCGTTTCTGTTGCTATTTGTATGAATTTATGATAGGTATTTACAGGTGGAAGGGTAGGGGAATGGTATATTCAAGAACGGCTAAGAATCTTTTTAGTAGCCTTATGTACTACGCTCACCTGCGGTTTCCGTGTTTGTTTTATATGCATCTTGTATTATTTCCGTGCTTATTCTGTATTTGCGCAATACGTATGTTTTTATATTATCTAGGTCTGATAATTAATTATCACGCTTAGATAATTAATTATCAGACCTAGATAATATTTTATCACGCTTAGATAATATAATTGTATACGTATCAAAACAATGCAGAACGCTTGAGAATAGAAAGCGAATACGGGGAAAATGAAATGCAATACGTATACTTTTCTTCCTCTTTGCTTATGTTTTACGGGCGGTTATGGGTGGTTTATACTATTTGTATAGGGTGTTTTGCACGATGTGTTGTTGATGTGTGGAAGTGGGGATAGATTGGTTTGTTTCGAGGCTTAGGACATAAAAAATCCCGCTCCATAGCTATATGGAACGGGAAGAGTTATTTGTGATTGGAATCTAAGTGATTAGAGTCCCATCTTCTTGCGAATATCCTTAGGAATTGCATTCTTGTTAATCATGTAGTCCATGGTGTTAGCTGCAATGAAGTCCTTTGTCATGTACCAGATACCCTTGTAGTCACCAGTCTCACCCCAAGAGTTCTTTACCATGTAGTACTCCTTACCATTCTGATCCTTTGCGATACCAAATATGAGCATACCATGGTCATCGGTTAGCTCCCAGTTGTCGAAACGCTCTTGACGCTGCTTCTGTGTAGGGGTAATCTCTGGTACGTTTACGCCGAGAGAGTCGATCAAGTCCTTCTTCTTCGCAGCCGATAGACCTAGCCAGTGAGCCATGTCACTGCCCTTCATGCTCTCAACTTTCTTGCCATCAACCATGTAAGCGAGTCCCTTGCGTGAGAAACCGGGCTCACTAACATCGCCACCCCAAGCAACGGTGTAACCATTCATTACGGCATTGTCGATGACGCGCATCATCTCATCCATCGGAAGGTTATAAGATAGTGGGTAACGCCAGTTGTCCTGTACTTCTACAGCGAATGTGGTGTAGAATGGATGGTGTGTGTAAGAGGTAATGGTTACGTAATCGTCCCAATTCACACCGAGGCTTGCTGCGAAAGTCTCTGGAGTGTATTGCTTGCCTTCGTATGTGAACTTATCTGGGCACTTGCCGAGGTAAGCATCGAGAATGCCTTGCAATCCTACCTTCCATTGACCTGAAATCTTGTTAGCCTTGTTGCGTGCAACTGCGTTTACGTATGGTTCCATCAATGAGAAGAACTCGTTGAAGTTATTCAATGAGTCGCCATAGAGTGAACCTGGGAAAGGCATTGCGCTCTCTGGTACGATACCATGGTGCTGAATGGTGTAAAGTACATCGTATGCTGAACCGCCTTGTGCGAACTGGCAATCGCCATGCAGACGAACAACTTGAACGGCACGATCCATGTAAGTCTTGTTAGCTACGAAGCTCTCGCAGAGGTCGTAAGTCTTACCAGTCTTCTTGAGAATCTCCGCCTCGAAGTAGCTAAGTGTGGAGTAATCCCAGCACGTACCTGAGCGGTTCTGGTCTTTAATACTTGTAATTGGATTCTGCTTTACTACTGTAAAGACAGGCTTGTTAGAAGCAGATGCTTCTTTCTTGTCTGCAGCGTTAGCGCCTATCGCTACCAAAGCGAGCAGTGCTACTACTAATGTTTTCTTCATAAAGTTGTAAATAAAAGTAGGCTGCCATTGTTAGCTTTTGCATTGAGTGGCAGCCTTGGATGAAATTATTAATTATATGTTATCAATTACTTTCTATTGGCTGCGATAAACTCTTCAACATCCTTTGGATGGTAAGGGATGAGGTCTTTACCAATAAAGCGACATCCCTCCTTGGTGATGAGGATATCGTCCTCAAGACGTATTCCACCGAAGTCTTTATACTCATCGAGCTTATCGAAGTTCAAGAAGTCAGCGCAGTGTTTCTTAGCTCTCCATTCGTCAATGAGAGCAGGGATGAAGTAGATACCAGGCTCATCAGTTACCACGAATCCTTCCTCCAGACGGCGACCCATACGCAAGCAGTTCGTTCCAAATTGCTCTAAGTTAGGGCGTGTCTCCTCATCGAATCCTACGTTAATCTGGTCGAATGATTCCATATCATGAACGTCCATACCCATCATGTGACCTAATCCGTGAGGCAGGAACATTGCGTGTGCGCCAGCAGCAACAGCAGCGTCTGTATCGCCCTTTGCTAAGCCTAATTCTTTCATGCGATCGAAGAGAATACGGCAAATAGCAAAGTGGACATCGGCATACTTGACTCCTGGTTTCGCATACTTCAAAGCAGCGTCATGACATTCCTCAACAACCTTGTATATCTCTAATTGTCTCTGCGTAAACTTGCCATTTACTGGGAAAGTACGTGTGTTATCCGAGCAATAGTGGTTGATGGTCTCGGCACCAGCATCACATAAGGCAAGTCGACCTGATTCCAATACTGCCATTGATGGGATACCATGCATAATCTCACCATGTTGCGAGAAGATGGTTGGGAAAGAAACCATTGCACCGTATGAACTAGCGATACCGCTAACCTGTCCACCAACGTACTTCTCCGTTACGCCAGGTTTAGCAATGATCATCGCTGTTGTGTGCATCTTATAACCAATAACGGCAGCACGCTCCAGTTCTTCGATTTCTTCTTGCGTCTTCACAGAACGCATCTTTACGACGGCATGGATGAGATCCATGCTTGCTGATTCTTTCTGCTGGTTAGGATGAATACCGAAGAGGTCAAAGATCTGAATCTTTATATCGGCACGATAAGGGGGAAGGAAATGGACTTTACGATGCTCACGTAATGCGTTGTTGCAAATCGTCTTGAGTCCCTTCATGTCTACTGTGTTAGCCACGCCAACGGCATTGGCCATGTCTCTAACAGAATCAACACTTCCATACCAAACGATGTCATCAATGTCGATGTCGTCGCCAACGAGTGTCTCGGTGTCGTTATCAACATCAATCACACCAACAAGCCCATCACGCTTCATACCGAAGTAATAGAGGAAAGACGAGTCTTGGCGGAACGGATAATAACCATTTGCAGGGAAGTTTGCAGGTGATTCGTTATTGCCAAAGAGAATGATGATACCACTCTTTACGAGCTTCTTTAGCTCTGCTCGGCGGTTTACATAAGTTTCTTTGCTAAACATATTTCAATAAATTAGATGGTTTGATTGCAAAGATAGTTATTTTTGGTTGAAAGTTATTAACTTTGCAGTTGTTTTTTAACGAGTTTTTATGCAAATTGATAGGAATACGGGCTTAGTATTAGAAGGAGGTGGCATGCGCGGAGTATTTACCTCGGGCGTATTGGATGCTTTTATGAAGTATAATCTTCGTTTTAAGTATGTCGTAGCTGTATCGGCTGGTGCCTGTAACGGCTTGTCGTATATGAGCAGACAGCCCCGCCGTGCACGTATTTCTAACATTGATATGCTTGCCAAGTATGATTATATAGGTTTACGCCATTTGGTAACACAGGGCTGCATTTTTAATCCAGAGTTGTTGTATAAGCAGTTCCCATTTGAGCTTGTTCCCTTCGATTATGATGAGTACTTTCGTCAAAGTAAGTTAGGCGAAGTCTATGAGATGGTTGTAACGAATTGTGAGACTGGGTTAGCTGAATATCTTACCGAAACTGAGGGCAATGCGAAGAGATTAAATGAGTTAGCACGGGCATCCTCTAGTTTGCCTTATGTAAGTAAGATTGTCACCATAGATGGCAAACCTTTGTTGGATGGTGGTATCGTTGATTCTATTCCTGTTCAACACGCTATTGAGACAGGGCACGAAACCAACGTAGTGATTTGCACACGTAATAAAGGATGGCGGGATAAGGGTAAAGACTATAAGCAACCTAAATTTATCTATCGTAATTA
This sequence comes from Prevotella sp. 20925_1_30, assembly GCF_041433025.1. Lineage (NCBI taxonomy): Bacteria > Pseudomonadati > Bacteroidota > Bacteroidia > Bacteroidales > Prevotellaceae > Prevotella > Prevotella sp. 20925_1_30. The sequence continues at coordinate 92,942 of NZ_JAPWAR010000003.1, forward strand.
CCCCCGCCTACGTGTCGCATTAAGTCATCGTATAGAGGCATATAATCGTCAGTTAGATTTGATTGACGAGTTAGAAGAACAAGGAAAGATACTCGTCATTCGTCCGGAGAAGCCCGTTGTTGTTGGTAGAATGGAGAAGGATGTTAACAAGCTCGAAGATCTTTATGAAGAAGGGTTCCGCTTAGGCGAAGACTTTATAAAGAAGCATGTCGAGTAATGGTATAAATATAATCGAATAACTATAGGAAGCTCTTCACATCAAATTATCAGTCCAAGTTATTTGCCATTATGTAAGAAATTATCATTACCTTTGTATCTGTTAATAACTAACCATTACATTTTGAAATAATAATATTATGACACAAGAGGAATATAACCTTTTAGACATTGATTTTGCTCATTGCCCTGGCTCTCATTGTGGAAAAGCAAATGAATGCTTCCGCCACCTAGCCTATCAGATGCTTGCAAATTGCACACGAGATCGTTATATGGTAACCAATCCGAACGTGATAACGGGCAAGCCTAATTGTCCGCTCTTTATATCTAACCGCAAGGAACGCTATGCTTGGGGAATCTCACACATCTATGACAACGTGCGTGCCTCCGATTTGCGTGGCGTCCGACTGAGCGTTATGCAATGCTTCGGTGCAGCCACCTATTATCATGTTAAGGAACAGCTCCGTGCCATCACCGAAGAAGAACAACAGGACGTCCGTGATGCCTTTACCGAGAATGGTTATGACGGGCAGAGCATTGAGTTCGATCGCTATGAAGAGCATTATCCCGTGCTTATGCGCATGAAACGTTATAAGTAAGCACAGTCCTCGCCTTTCAATTATAAATTCTTTTCTGCTTATATAAGTAATACGATGATACTTATATAAGCAGTACAATCGTATTCCTATAAGACCTATCGAGTTCTACACGTTTGTATAGCGAATTATACAGGCGTGTATAACTAATTATACAAACGTGTATAACTGATTATACAAACGTGTATAATTGATTATACAGACGTGTATAACTCGTTATACAAACTTGTATAATGCGGTTGATAAAGGCTAAGGAGGATGCGATGTCAAGTATAAGTGCTATCGTACATTAACTTACAGGTGCCTCGCATGGGTATTAGGAGTAAGATTGTAGTCTAATTGGATGGCGGAAGATGATGCTATCTTCTCTGTCTATATGGGTAAAAATAAAGGATTCCTCACAGGTATATTGCTGTGAGGAACCCTTATAATTGAATTGAGTATATAATTTCAAAGAGGTATAGCTCTCTTCGTGATAGTTAGTCGGTTATATTCTGGGTTACATACTTCGGAGATTCACCATATTTATTAGCTTCTCTTTGACTATCCATTGTTGTAAATGCAAATATGATGAAACTGAAAGCGAGACTAACAAACCAGATCAGCATACCGAAGATGGCTATTCCACCGCCCATAGCTGTTTTGATTAAAGGTATCATAGTGTCTATATCGCCGAAGAGAGCGTCAATGTTCGTTGTCCCTATTCCCAAAAGCATGAGAGATATGCCAATAGCTTCAATGATGATGTTCGTTAAGAGCCACCATCCACTTTTGCCTGTGTCGTGCAGACGACGAATAATCATAGAGCAGTTCAGGAGCATTAAGACGATGTTAAGATAACGACCTATGACTGGGATAAAATCGCATAAATAGCTGACAATGATGAGAAACAACGTCCCCCACCAAAATTCAGAGCGACGACTACGAGTGTTTAGTTTCAAAGCTCTCGTGAAGATTCTTTTAACTGCTTCTAGGAATCCTACTTTGGGTAATTCTTTAATTTGTTCCATAATATTGCTTTTACTTTGAGTTGTATTGATTCTATTCCTTATCGTCTTTTAATAAGTCAGGACGTAACCGCTTTGTGCGCTCCATTGCTTGATCGAACTCCCATTGCTTGATCTTAGCTTCATTACCGCTTAGCAATATCTCTGGTACATCCCATCCTTTATAACTGCGTGGGCGTGTATAGATTGGAGCGGAAAGCATATCGTCCATAAAACAATCAGAGAGCGCACTTTGGTCGTCACTGATAACGCCTGGAACGAGTCGAACTACAGCGTCGGCAATGATGGCAGCAGGTAGTTCGCCACCCGTAAGTACGAAGTCGCCTATAGATATTTCACGTGTAATGAGATGGTCACGTACTCGCTGATCAATCCCCTTATAGTGACCTGCAAGAATGATGATATTACCCCCCATTGATAAGTCATTGGCTATCTTCTGATTGAACTGTTCGCCATCGGGAGAGGTGAAGATAACGTCGTCATAATCTCTCTCTTCCTTTAAAGCACTAATACAATTATCAATAGGTTCAATCTGCATAACCATCCCTGCCTGTCCGCCGAATGGGTAATCGTCCACTCTGCGCCACTTATCCTTTGTATAATCACGAAGGTTATGAAGCCTAATCTCTGCAAGTCCTTTCTTTTCGGCTCTGGCAAGGATGCTCTCATGCACGAATCCTTCCAGCATTTCTGGTAAAACGGTGATAATATCTATTCTCATAAGTGTTACAAAGTTAAGTATTATTTTATTATTGCGTTGAGACTTTAAGTTTTTTTTGTAACTTTGCAGCAGTTTTCTAATAATAAACTAAAAACGAAATGAAAAGATTCTTTTCCCTCGCTATCCTTTTGATGGCAGCTTTTGGCAGTGCTATGGCACAGGATGTTCAAGTTCATTACGACTTAGGACACAGTCTTTACAAAGATCTCTCATCACGCATGTCGGTAACGACTACTGTTGAGATGTTTAAACCTGATACCTGGGGTTCTACCTTCATGTTCACCGATATCGACTATAAACGTGATGGTGCTATCGGCGCTTATTGGGAGATCTCTCGTGAGTTTAATCTCTCAAAGAACAAGCAGTGGGCAGCCCATGTAGAGTATAATGGTGGTGCTGGAACTAACTTGAAAGATGGTGCTTATGTAGGTAATCGTTATCAGCATGCAGTTCTCCTTGGTGGTGCTTGGAACTGGGTTTCAAAGGATTTCTCTAAGACCTTCAGCGTTCAGTTAATGTATAAGTATTATTTCAAGAATGCTAATAAAGGTTGGCATCCCTTTAGTGGTTTCCAGTTGACAGAAGTATGGAGTACTACCTTTGCAAAGGGGCTTTGCACATTTGATGGTTTCTGCGATGTCTGGTATAATCCGAATGTAAAGGGCAAGTTAATCATGATTTCAGAGCCACAGTTCTGGTTCAACCTTAACACACTAAAGGGAATGAAGAATGTGAATCTGTCCTTAGGTTCAGAGGTTGAGCTTAGCAACAACTTCGTTTATAACGATGAGGGTAAGAATAACCGCTTCTATGCCATCCCAACCATCGCTGCTAAGTGGACGTTCTAAAAATATCTTCAATAATAAGATTTATTCATTGATATAATTTTACGAATGAAAAACTTAAGGATTCTCATATTATTGGTAGCTTTGTTGGCAACTATGTCTCTTAATGCTCAAAGTTCTAGAAATTTTATTAAGCCTTTAGCGAAAGATGGATTTTATGTTGATTCTATATTGAGTCTAAAAGGAAATACCATAATTTATATGAGGGCAGGAACAGAGTTTGATATAGAGAAGGCAAGGGTTGCCTATGTAGAGCATTCTATTCTTGGGCGAATAGATATTACAGACGAAAAAACTGCTAATCAGAATTCTACTAGTCTTATATTTCCTGAACCAGAGTTTAATGGTGATGCCTTTATATGTAATTTAGAAGATAATACATATATAAAAATGGAAAGAGCTATTGGGCAAGTTAAGGTTAAAGACCAGTTATGGGGACCAGAAACTAAACTATACGTAAAGCCGGAGGCTTCTCCTGTAAGGATTCCTAAAGGGAAAGTGGTTATTCTCATAAGGGTACCAGATGTAAATGAAGATCCAAAATCTTTTATTAAGATTTCACAGTTTTCTGTAAGTAAAACTCGTAAGTTGTCTTTAGCAAGGCAAAATGAATTAACAGGTAAAATAACTTATGGTGGTTATAATAGGCAAGAAAAGGATTTTACATATAAGCGTTATGGTAATAGTTCTTTGTTGCTTACCGTCGATATAGACGATGCCGGAGAATATTGTGTTAGCATTAGTAACCCTAACAGAGTAGATAGTAAGCTTTCTGTGTCTTGCTTTGGAGTTGACGAAATAAACGAGTTCGTTGAATAGTAAACTTAAAAAGGCTCACAATAATTGTTGTGAGCCTTTTTTATAATCCTTTTAATAATCAACCTTATAAAGTTGCTATCATGTAATTGACGAAAGTACATTTCGTGGGGCACGGAAGTATAAGTTGTGGGGTACGAAAGTATATTTCGTCAATCTCTCTATTTCTTATAGCCTAGAGCCTCTAACCACGCTTTAACCTTACTCATGTCTGTACGAACCTCATGACCATAAAAGGCTTCGGGACTAAGGATATTGGCATTAGGATAAATCTCTTTGATGTCTCGAACAGCATAACCTAGTCCACTTCCTTCGTGCGTGAGGAAAGGAATGAGGGTTTTATTACTCAAGTCATACTGTTTCATAAAGGTGAACATAACCTGCGGATAGCTATGAATCCAGACTGGACCACCAAGGAACACAACATCATAGTCGTCAATGTTGTTGACCTTTCCTTTGAACGGAGGATATTCTTTGCCGTATCTCTCCTTCTTTGCAACCTCAACTACTTCCTTGTAAGTCTTAGGATAAGGAGTTTCTCTTACCACTTCAAACTCATCACCCCCTGTCACATCTCGAATGTAGTCAGCCACCATCTTTGTGTTGCCCACTTCGATATTCCCCACAGCGTAGTTCTCTCCTGTGTGAGAGAAGAAAACAATAAGAACCTTACCTTTCTTTTTCTCAGCATCTTTCTTCTCATTGTTACTCGTCTTACAACTTTGCGCTCTACTTGTCTTTGGTAGCATGACAAGACATAATACAGCCACGATAATGGCAAATATTCCTGTTAACTGTTTCATAATTTATTGTTTTTAGTTAGTTGTTCTTTCTGCGTAATCTTATCCGGCGTTCCCACAGAGCCGTTCCAAATTTGATAGTGCTAGTTATATTGTATTCAGCCACAAACCCATCAGGGGTGATATGTATCTTTATCTTATTATAGAGTGGATGAAAATCTTCGGTTAGCGAATCACATTCATTGTCAATTTCGGTCGTGTCTATGACAACAGAGTCTGTGTCATCATCCACTACTTCTGCTATGGCTGTATCACAAACCGCTTCATAGTCAATACTATCATCTGATATAGAGTCTACTTCTACGGAATCTATCTCTTCTTCTGAATTTCCATTGACATAATCAAACATATAATCGCTGACATATTCTTCACTCTTTATGTCCCTGTAGAAATTCTCATCTGAAACCTTATCAGTTGTGTTGCAGTAGCTCATTGTCCGACTACTCCCATCTAATGGTTTCCCGGTGATGGTTACCTTGTCTTGCCAAGGAATACTCTGTGCCATAATAGCAAGACTTAGTCCTGGGCAAAAAGCATTGATTGCATATTTTAAAACATTGAGAGAAACCATATTGAGAGAAGGTTGACTTAACTTATAATCATCTGTTTGTAATAAGAACTCGTTAGGAATCCCATGCTGAAGAATCTTGTCTAATGAAGGATAGAAGTCATGCATGTTACAAATGATGTATTGGTCTAATAAGGAAGAATAGGCTAGGATAACATCATGTTCCATTATGATTTGTAAGATAGAATCGAGAGGTATTCCATATCTGTTAAGGGTACAACAGGGTTGATTGATATGCAAACGGAATACCCTTCCATAGGTAGAAGAGTTAAGTGCTGTAAGGGTGAAGCTAGAGTAAACGCTGTCTGGAGTTGATTTATACAATGGAGCGTAAGGATAGATAAGTTGTTGTTGTGTGGGCTGGAATATTCTAACCTCATTGTCAGTAGAATCTCCTTTGGCTGAATAGGACCACGAGTTGGAGAACTCATAAGTAATTTCATCACCTATCTCTATTGCATTCTGAGCAGAAGTAGGTAAAGAAATAAGCAAGAGACATAATCCAAGCCAGATACTTATGTATGATTTGTGTCCTGCGTTGGATAAATTATTATGAAGAATGGATTGTGATGTGCGCATACCTTATCTTGTTAATGGTTGATGAAAATGGTGCCGATTCACTTTATTGTTTAACCTGCCTAATAAGCGATTCATGTGAAACAATAAGTGACCTTGGTTGTTTAAAGGTAACAGTTCTATTGTATTCATTTAGCCAGCCATCCGAGTTGAAAGAAGTTGTTTCTTCTATCTTGAGAGGATGAGAGCCTTTCTTATCTGATGGTATCTCTTTATAATGTACCACTTCTGGTGTGTACTTACGTCCATAAATCTCAGGTAGCATACCAAGCCCTGGAGCCGAGAGGTTTATAATTAATGATATAAAAGAAGTGACATCTTCAGATTGGGTGAATTCTTGCTTAAATTCCTCCTTTGGAACTACACCAGTAAATTTTTTAATAAGTTCGTTTTCTTCTCTGTGTGCGTAGAGGTAGTCTACAAGATCATTTATTGTTTCATTCGAATTGGTGGGCATATAATTACTCATATTTTTATTAAAGGTGATTAAGATACCTTTTTCTTTTAGTAATCCAGTAGTGAACTTAGGAGTAATTAAATCCGGGTTACCATTGATATTATCCCCATAAGGACTCTGTTGAACCTGTAACCGCATGGTATAAGTATAAGGTGTCACTTCCCGTACAGTTAATGTAAATGTTGATTCGTAGGATTCTCTATTTTCATAGAGTAGATAGTAAGACAATGCTGGACTGAAAGATAAATTATCATAGACACCATAAGGAATCTCTATGGGCTTTCTTGTAGTTGGGTCCTCTGCTTTAATCGATAGCTTATAGGTGTATTGGAGAGTATCTCCCTTTTTGAAATGTGTAGAGATATAGTCTCCTGGCACTTGTGCACATGCTATCGTACAAATGAATGTGACAATGGCTAGTGCTATTCTCCGTTGATCAATATTCTTCATTTTGAGAAGGGTGTTAAAGGGTTATTTAAATTGTTTTTGTTAAGTAGTAAAAGCTATTCTTGAACCATCTTTATAGAGAAAGACCCATCTTAGAACAATGAGCCTTCTTTAGTTGGAGAAGGATTAGCTTCCATCTGCACAAATCGAGCAATGAATTCTTCTTCAGAGATAATTGGAATAGAGAGCTCCTTTGCCTTTTTATTTTTGCCAGAAGAACTTTCTACATCGTTGTTAATAAGGAAGCTGGTTGACTTAGAGACAGAGCCTGTTACTTTGCCCCCTTGATTCTCAATGTAAGCCTTCAGCTCATTACGATTCTTATAATGATGCACATCGCCAGTGATAACAAACGTTAGTCCTTCGCAACTATTACCAGTTGGCGCAGATGAAGACTGACTAATATTGAGTTCTACTAATAGCTGTTGCAGCATGGAATAGTTATCTTTATCCTTCATCCATCTAACAAAGCTGGCACTCTTTTCTGGTCCAATGCCTGCAATAGTAGCAAAGACATCTTCGGTGGTAGCTTCAGTAGCTGTATGGAATAGGTCTGCTATTTGATAAGCTGATAACAAACGATTGCAAACATCACGCCCGATAAGTGGTATATTTAATGCAAAGAGTAAGCGATGCGCTTCCACGTCACGAGCTTTCTCAATGGCTGTAAGTAACTTGCTAACGCTCTTGTCTCCAAATCCCTCCATTGTTCGTAGTTCTGAAGCATGGTTGTTGAGATGGAATAAGTCTGCATATTCACGTACCCAACCAAGATTGATAAACTTCTGTATTGTCTGTTCGGATAGTCCATCAATATTGATTCCTTCCTTTGAAACAAAGCGTCCGAACTTCTTGAGTTGCTTTGCAGGACAATGCGTGTTGGTGCAATGCAACGTCTTTGTTCCACTACTCTCACTCTCAGTTACCTCTGTTGCTGATTGGCATACAGGGCATACCTCAGGTATATGGAATACGCCTAATCGCTCAACAACATTGATTACCTTTGGGATAATCTTATTTGCTTTGATAACAGCTATCTTTGTTCCCTTATCGCCAATCCCCAGTCGCTCACATTCAGAGATATTACAGAGCGAGGCACGCTTTACAGTTGTTCCTTCTAGTTCAACGGGCTTGAATACGGCAACGGGAGATATGGTTGAGGCTGCACAAGACCATTCTATATATTCTAATTCTGTTTCCGCACTCTCATCCTGCCATTTGAAAGCATAACCAGCACGTGTCGCATGATGCCCTGTTACTGAACCTGTTGCGGCGTAGGCAGTATCATCGTATGTGATGACTAAGCCGTCAACGGGATAGGGGAAAGGTGAGGAACTCTTGCCTGTTACCCGTTCTGTCCAGCGATCAATGACAGCTTGGATATTTGCTTCTGTGGGTTGCTCAATGAGTTCTCTGTCTACTGGCTTAAAGCCTTGTTGTTCTAGCCATGCCATACGATTGCCCCATGAGATAATCTCTTCTTCTTCATAGACAAGGGTAAACGGAATCCAACGGATATGGCGTTCTTTCACTTCATTGATGTTCTTCAACGTCAATGAACCTGATGCAAGGTTACGAGGATTAGCATATTCCTCTTCTGATTCCATATTGAATTGCTCGAAGTCAGGATAACTGATAACTGCCTCACCACGAATCACAAGATGTCCTTTATAGGGTATTGCCTGTAGGATTCCGTCAATAGCCTTAGATAGATGGGTGATATTTGTCCCAATGTGACCATTACCACGCGTGACAACCTTTGTCAGTTTCCCATTATCGTATGTAACAACAAGTGTCAAACCATCTAACTTCCATGAGAGCCAAATAGGTCTATTCTCTGCCCACTTTGCAAGTTCTGCCACCTTCTTTGTCTTTGCTAAAGATAGAGCAGGGAACTCATGTTCCTCTTTCTGACCAGTAAGATTATCAGCAGATACATTTTGTGTAGGAGAATCAGGTAAGATAATTCCCGTTTCCTCTTCTAACTTCTTTAATCGGTCAAAGGCTGCATCCCACTCATAGTTGGTCATGATTTCTTCTCGACCATTATAATAAGCATCAGATGCAGCGTTGAGTTGTTCAACAAGGGATTGTATTTCGTCGTTCATTCGTGTTGAGTGTTTGAATATTGGCAAAGATACTACAATTTGATGAATCTGACATTCATTCGCTGAATTAATTTGAATAGTTTATGTTGCCAACTCACTTCTTTTGCTTACCTTTGCGCCAAAGAATAATCGAATCAATTTTATTTATGTCTACACTAACGATTTCTATTATCGTCGCCTTCGTCTTGGGGTATGCGCTCATAGCAATGGAGAGTTTGACGAAAATCAACAAAGCTGCAATAGCTCTGTTGATGTTTGTTGTATGTTGGGTTCTTTACATGGTCGACCCTTCACCTTTTGTACAACTGATGCACCCAGAGTTTAAGGGTGTGGGTGATCAGTTAGTCACATTTGCCAACAAGTTGATAACCGAACATCTTGGTGACACTGCAACCACGCTTTTCTTCCTCATGGGAGCGATGACAATCGTTGAGATTGTTGATCAGAATGGTGGTTTCAACTGGGTAAAGAATGTGATGCGTTCTAAGTCAAAGCGTAGTTTATTATGGAAGATAGCCTTCATGACCTTCTTCCTTTCAGCTATCTTGGACAACTTGACTACAAGTATTGTGATGATTATGATTCTCCGCAAGCTCGTTCAAGATCATAAGGATCGTATGATTTATGCGTCATTGGTTATCATTGCCGCCAACTCGGGTGGTGCTTTCTCTCCAATCGGTGATGTGACAACTATCATGTTGTGGAATGCGGGAATGATAACAGCTGGTGGCGTGATAAGCGAGATTTTTATTCCATCTCTTATATCAATGATTATCCCAGCCTTTGTTCTTCAGTTCTTATTAAAAGGCAAGTTAGGTGGTGATATGTTAGAGACCGACCATTCTGGTGATACTGAACTATTAGAGTTCAATGGCTCACAACGCAAGATAATCTTTGCTATTGGTGTGGGTGGACTCTGTTTCGTACCAGTATTCCATTACTTCACAGACCTTCCTCCATTCGTTGGTATCCTCTTTGTCCTTGGTGTTCTTTGGACGATTACAGAGATATTCTATCGCAATCTACATCGTGCTAAGGGCGATAGCGAAGACTTCTCTAAGCGTGTCACCAATCTGTTGAGTCGTATTGATATGTCAACCATCCTCTTTTTCCTTGGTATTTTGATGGCTGTTGCCTGTCTTGAGGAGGTGGGAGTATTACATGAACTTGGTGGAGGATTAAACAGCTTCTTCCAAGGTAACCATTATGCAGTGACAGGTGTCATTGGTGTTCTCTCGTCTATAGTCGATAATGTACCTCTTGTTGCAGGTAGTATGGGTATGTATCCAATTCAGGCAACAGGCGACATGGCAGTTGATGGTATCTTCTGGCAGCTATTAGCTTATTGTGCTGGAGTGGGTGGTTCCATCCTTATCATTGGTTCTGCGGCAGGTGTTGTCGTAATGGGATTGGAGAAGATTACCTTTGGTTGGTACATGAAGAAGATTTCGTGGATAGCTTTCTTAGGCTATCTATGCGGTATTCTCTCTTATTGGGTTATCCGTACATTTATCTTTACCACACCATTGTAGGAGTTCAAAGCCTACTCTCAAAGACAATGGAAAGAGCCATATCAGCACTCAAATGCGAGTTTTGATATGGCTCTCTCCTTACTGGGGGTAGAAGGGCTTTCTAATCTAACTGTGGTCCATTCTCCTCTTTCTCTTTCGAAGAAGGTTTAGTGTTCTCCTGCTTCTTGCCTTTTTTTCGCGCTGGGTTATCCACATCCACCTGCAACTCCTTCAACGCCTTACGCACCGGACTCTTTCCAAGTCAATGTCAACTTCGGAGCTTTAAGGCTCTTGGCGCATACATCCTTCTCGTTTTCTTCCATCTTTGAGGGCACGTTCACACGCAAAGAGAAGATGTCGCCGAGATCTAAGCCTGTTCCCATGCGTGCACATTCAAGGATAAGGTTACGTAATGTGATAATCACGTTTCGTGCATCACCCTCCGTCAATGAGGTTTCACGAACAATACGTTCTAACACCATTTCGGGCGAGATCTTCTGTTGACCTTTCGGTACGGCGATATACACCATTTTCCCCTTCATTTTTCCCATTGTCGCCTTACGAGGCGCAACTTTAAATTCAATCATTTTGATTTGGTTTTTAATTAAACATTAGATTAATATATCAACATCTTTTTGATGCCTTTTTTATGTGTTTTTATACCCTGCGGTTGGGTCGTCTTGTACCCAGCTGCTGGGTAGCATCGTACCCATTCGCTGGGTAACCCCCCTACCCATTCGCTGGGTACGATCGTACTTCTTCGCTGGGTACAACTCTACCCATTCGCTGGGTACAAAACAGACCACGAACAAGCGCACGGACTACTCGAATGTTGGCTCGACACTGAACCCGTAGTCGCGGTAGTCGTAGCGCATGCGGACTTTACCTTTGAAGAAGTACAGGACGTATGCGCTGTCGCTTCCCTTTGGGTAAGCACTTGACGACCAATAGTAGCCGTAGTAGCCAACGGTGCTCAGCTGACCAGAGCTGTAGCCACCCAAGGCGGGCAGGTAAAAGTAGTTGCCTGCCTCGGATGCGGAAGGGAGACCTGAATTGATACTACTGCTGGTGTTCTCGTAGTACTTGTATGTTGTACGTAAGTCGGTTGTATTATCGGCAGATTTTTCTGTGTCGTAATGATTTTCTGCTTGCAATATAGACTTCTTCTTAAACCACATGCCACCTTTATATAAATGACCCATAGTAGTCCATAGCTCGTCTTTATCCCAACGCGGATCGCCATACATGGCGTACCAAGACATCTCGTTCACGTTTGGAAGGTCTTTGCATGAGTGGATGGCGGGGTTGCTTATGCCGTTACCTGGGTAACTTGTGTTGTACCAACGATTGTTAGGGTCGCTACTACTCTGGGCATAGTTTGATGAACTGTGATTATTAAGGGTTGGCTGACCTGTGTCTCCTGGCAAGTTCTTTGTCCATTCGTAACCTTCCCAATATTGTTTCTCTGCATCCCACATATAGTATTTGTCGCCGTCGTAGTTCTTTATTTGCAGGTCAGCTTCCATGTTGACATATTCATTCTTTGCAAAGGTATGAGAAGGAATAATCTTGGTAATGGTTCCCTCTATTTGTGTCGCAACATCCTTTACCCAGTAACGAATTCTTAATGTGTGTGTACCGGGCTTGATAACCATATAAGCACCATTGGTTGTTAGGCTGGCAGAAGTGTTTGTCAAAGGGAAACCATTTGGGTATGTACTGCCTGAATTACCTTTTGTTATAAGTTCTATCTTATTTCCTGAACCTGTACCAGTCAATGCGCCTGTGCCTGTTGCTGCCGTTGGATCAAGTGTGTAGGTATCTGTTATATCATTATCTGATGTTACTTCGATCTTCGTGAGATAGCAATACTTTAGTACATCGTTGCTTGTATAAGGCTTAAAAACAAGGTAAGCTGCCTTGTGGTCGAGTGCGAACTCAAACTCGTGGCTTGTTGCGTTGCGTGTTGCTTTGGCTATACCGCAATCACCTGACTCGCCGAAGTGAGCGGTGGTGTTAGGCTCTGTTTGCGTTTGATTCGCAGAGATGGTTACTTGGTTTTGATTACCATTCTTACCAGGATAATAAACTTCGTATGAAGATTTGGCAGTGTATTTACCAGGCATTAAGAACTTGAAAGAGGCTGTCTTGCCCGTTGGTGAGTTACTACTTTGCTTCCAATTGCCGCTATCGTCCTTTACCCAAATCTTATCGCCTGCTTCCCAATAGAATTTGCCATCTGCCTCCATGGTTGTGCGTGTTGCTGGTTCGCCAGTGCTGAATGCGGTTAACCCTTTATCGTCAGTGGAGGTTTTGCCGTTCTGTGCTAAATCATCATTCGCACAAGAGGCAAAGGCTAATGTTAAACCACACACGACAGCCAAAGATGCTAGTCGTGTGATGAATGAATGTCGTTTCATTGTTTTCTTCATTTTTACTTAGTTCTCTTTGTTAATAACTCTCTGTTAGTCTTCCCAAGCGGAAAAATCGTCTTCGTTCTCATTGTCAGCTCCCTGCCATGCTGGTGCTTGCTTAGCACTGCTGATGGTTCCTCCAGGTGTTGCTGGGTTGTGCTGACCATTAAAAGGAGACCCCGCCATTAAATTAGTGGTTTCGTTTACCTGAACTATTACGCAATTAGGTGCAGAATAGTTCTTCTTTTGTTTCTTTTTTCCCATTGTTTTATTGATAAAAAATTGTTGTTATCTTGTGCTTAATTTCTCTATATTTCGGTTTAGGTGCAGACACAAAAAAAGAACAAAGGAAACTCCTAGAAGTCCTTTGTTTACAAGGGTTACGGCACGCTTCGCGCGCGCGTATGCGAGAAGAAAAAATGTGTAGTTTACGCCTGCTCTACTAGAGAGAGAGAGAGAGAGAGAGAGAGAGAGAGAGAGAGAGAGAGTATACAATTATTTGGAACTACCAAATAATTTGCTGTCTTTTTCTCGTTTTTAGATGTTAAAGAATCCAATGCAATAGCACGTGCATTTACACCTTTATTATATAAGGCGCAAACGTTAGCTTGATTGAATTTAGTTGTTTGTAACATCATTATTAATAAGTTAATTCTCACTTAACGGGCGCAAAGGTAATAAGATTAAATGGAATGGGCAAGGAAAAGAAGAAAAAAAGCCTCACCCCCAACCCCTCTCCGAGATGGAGAGGGGAGTAAATAGTACTGTTTGCAGGGGATGAGAAAAGGATTTGCTAAGAAAGTGTAGGGGTGTTTAATTAGCAAATTTAATCTTGTGTGCATCATATCCTACAAGGATAGGACCTTGAATCAGCTTACCTTCAGGGCTATAATAGAACACCCTGCTAGGTTCTGAATACTTGGGAGTGTCAATAACGTAGATGTAGCCTTTACTGTCTACGCTAACCTGTGATGGGGAAATAAGACCTTCTAAGTTTAATTCTTTCTGCTCCTTTGTTGCTATGTCATATGTAAAAGCTTTGTTTACCACAAAACGTTTAAGTGTGTAGTCGTATTGGGTAGAGAAGCAAATCAATCTGTTCTTTGTCTTATCATAACCAAAGATGTTGGCTTTGCACAGCGTTGTGACTTGGTCGGTCTTGGCATCAATGACTTGCACAGCAGCATCCTCCCCATGGAATGAAGAGGCGAAGTAAACCTTATCATCAACAGAATAGCTTTGGTCGTAGGGATTCAAAGCAACTTGGAGTTCCTTTATCTTCTTAAAGGTATTGAGGTCGACTACTGATACTGACTTTCCTATCCCGTCATAGTTATAGTCACTCATATTGACATAAAGCTTGCCATTAGCCACAGAGAGAGCCTCTGGATGTGAGCCAACGATAACTGAATCGATAATAGTTTTCTTATAGTCATTGGGATTTACTTTATATACTTTACCCGTATAAGCAGAGAAATAGACGTACTTACCATCTGTAGCCAAGAATCTTGGTTGTGTGTTATGGAGTTTCACTCTATGCTCTAATTTCCCTAAACGGTTAAGAATTTCAAGCTTTGACGAACTAGTACTTGTAACGATAATTTTGTTACCAACGATGATAAGGTCTTGTGCATCGCCAATCCCTGTACCATTCTGTGCCTGATATGCGTCATAATAAAGGAATGGTGCATTGGGACGATTCCCCGTATTATAGTCAAGCAGACCTACGGTGCCGTCATTCTTCATGTAATTACCAGCACAAGGAATGTAGGTGTTAGTACTTGACAGGCTTGGTTGGACGCCATCATCATAGCCATTGTCATCACTACAAGCAGTGAATGTGAGCGCAGACATGAGGATAATGCCTAACGCTAGTAGATTCTTTTTCATTGTCTTCATTGTTTTGTTTATAATTGGTTTTACTTAATCGTTCTTTACTCAAAGTTCCCAGCTTACAGACAGTCGCCAGTTGGTACCTGGCATTGGATAGAAGCGAACAACCTCATAATTCTTGTTGCCAAGATTGCGGACATCTAACTGTACTCGTAATTGCTGCTTATTGATGTTGAACTCCCGAGAGAGTGTGATGCTATGGTCGGTAAAGGCTGACATACGGTTATGTGGAATGTTATATCCTAAAGTATATCGTTCTCCCATAAGGAGGACATTGTATCCAAGATCTAGCCAAGGAGAGTGTATCAATATGTTTGCAGAGCCTGAATGGTGAGGTGTATAAGCTATTTGGTCTCCATAGGATAGCTCCGAAGGATCAGTCCTATCGGTTGCACTTAGGTAACTATAGCTGCCAGTCGCACTTACGGACCAATCATTACCCCATCTCTTCTCAATGTTTGCTGATACATCCAGCCCTAATTGGCGCACCTTCCCAGCGTTCATCATCTGCCAATAGAACATCTTTGGTACCGCAATAATCTTATCGGTGACATTGCCGAAATACCCATCAGCGGTCAAAGAAAGCTGGAGTGTACGATTAAAGGTGTGCGAGTAAGTGGCACCAAGGTTCCACAAACGTGACTTCTCTGGGTTCAGATGGCGGTTACCGATACCTGTATAATAAAGTTCATTAAGTGTTGGAGTACGGAAGATGTCCTTATATCCAAAGCGGAAGCGGAGGTCTTGCAGACAACGCCACTGCATACTGAAGGCAGGCGATAGTCTGTGGAATCCGTTGGAAGCGTTCCCTTGCTTTACACTTTCATAGATGTTCGTTGCAAGAAGAGAGGCATTGACACTGAAAGGACCTATCTGATAGTTGGCTGCTAAGGCTGTCCACAGTGAGTTGCGGGTAGGGTTGGCAGCTTTCGGAAGCGTCATGGATAGATGGTTATGCGCATAATCCTGTGCGAAGGAAAGGTTTAATCCCTGCAAAGGATTTGTCCACAGCGTCGCTGTAAGGTAAGTCTCGTTCTGTCGGTAGGTATCTTCTTTATATCCACTAGCAGGTATATCAGAGTAGCGCGACCAAGCGTAATTCCATTTAGCAGCCGCTTTCATCTTGATGCGATTGCTAAATCGGTTCTCATAGAGCATTTGCGTAAAGACATTCTTATCTTTCAGCCGTTCTGCCGAATACGTGTTGTCATAGATGACAGCCCCTGGCAATCCTCTGTTTGATGTGAAACCGTAAGCCTTCCACTGCAATGTCTGCTTATCCGTGAGTTGATAGTTCATATTCAGTTCACCTCGCCACGTCTGTATGTCACTATTGTTTCTACGCTCATGGATGGTCTTGATACCATTCTTTAGCGTGAACCAATAAACTCCGTCAGCTCTTTCGTAGCTTGTGTATGCGCCAATCCCAAGACGTGAGAACTGCTGATGATAGAGTAGGGAGGGCGAAAAGAGCCCATAGCTACCCGTGCGCAGTGTTGTTGTGAGGTGTGGCTTGCGATCGGATACGCCTTGTAACGTACTGATATTGATGAGTCCTGCTGAGGTATAAGCCTTTGCACTCTGATAGATATTGTCCTCTTGTCCAATCTGCAAGCTGACGAGTGAGACGTTATCTAGTGTGAAGCGGGAGAGATCTACCTGTCCACTCTGGCAGTCGCCCACCTGTACTCCGTCATACGTAACGCCCGTGTGCCCAGCCCCTAAGCCTCGGATGTTGACCGTCTTCATACCGCCTACACCACCATAGTCTTTCACTTGCACACCAGCAAAGCGTTTCAGGGCATCGCCCATATCGTGTATGCCGAGACGCTCCATATCCGTGTGTGACAGTGTCTGTATCGGTGTACTTGCCAATACATTCCCAGGAATACGGAAGCCTTTGACCACCACCTCCTCTATCGTCTGTGTGGAGTCATTGGTTACGGTTTGTGCTGTCATACTCAAAGGGCATAACAACAGTAAGAAAGAAGCCAGTTGCCTCATCTTCTTATAATGTATCATAATGGTTCTATGCAGTGCCCTTCCTCGAGAGATGCAATGACTTGCAATGGCAGGTATTCTGACTTGTTATCAAAAGAAGGTAAACGCCTTCCCAATCATTCGTTATCAGTGGCTTATGTTTACCTGTGACAGACAACTTACAGCTGCGGGACAGTAGCGGAATCTCACCGCTTTCCCTTTTTAATCATGTAATGTTAATGAACCTATTGCGCGTGCAAAGATACTATAAAGGGTAGAGATAGGCAAATAAATAAGGTGTTTTCATGGTTATAGTCTTTCTTCTTCTTCTTTGATAAGTCGTTCTATTTCTGGCTTTAGAGTAGGAATGTCAGTTTCTATCGTGTCCCATACCTGTTGTGGTTTTATGGTGTAATAACCATGTACAAGGACATGACGCATATTCTCAATAACATCCCATTCTATCTCTGGATGTTGTGCTCTAAACTCTTTTGTAAGCATATACACAGCTTCCCCAATGATTTCAACATGCTTAACGAAACCAAAGAATACGATGGGGTCATCCTTAATATCTTCGAAGTGATATCTATCTTTATAGGTTAGAAGCGTGTTGATAGCATTTAAGATATGCTCAAGTCGTCCCTTATCTTTTATCTTTTCTCTCATAAATAAGAATCTTATCTTGATTAGCCGATTTGCTGGCAAAAGGTTGTAGACATCCTTCTTCCACTAAATCTATATCCTTTCCCGTCAGTTCTTTTAGTTGGAGCATAATTCGTGAGATAGTGAATAGTGTGATACGAGCGTGCTGATCGTATCTAACCATCAAATCTAAGTCGCTTTGTGCATGTTCCTCTCCACGCGAAGATGAGCCGAATAACCATGCACGCTCTATGGGCTGACTGGTTAGAAAGCCTTGTATCTTATGGATAAGCGGTTGTATATTGGAGCTAATCATCACCTTCTTATATTATAGTATCTATATTCCTTCTGCTGCAAAGATAGTCTTATTCCTTTAAAATAACAAGCCTTTACGCTGTTTTTAACGTGACTTGATAGATTAGATATCCCTTATAATATGAGTCAATGATAGTTGTTCTGATCTTTATGTATGTTTGGTTAGAAAGAGTGAAACGGGTTCGCCCAATCTTTCTCACCTGTTTGCGAATCGTGTTCCACCTGTTCCAGCATTCTTTATCACCTGTTCCCCATTCTTTTCTAACGTGTTGCGCATCCTTTATACACGCATATAAAGTTAGTCTCATCGTGATGAGACACAAGTTTCATCATGAAGAGACACTGGTTTCATCACGAAGAGACACTGGTTTCATCATGATGAGACTAAGAAAAGATACGGAAGTCAAAGACGCAAGACGCATGGAAAAGAAATGGGGAACGGGTGAGAAAGAATGCGGAAACCTATTAGATAAAGAGCGCAAATAGGGTTCTGAACACATCGTTTCAAGGTTTGAAACAAAGAGGAACGCTTATGAGTTATGTTTCTGTAGATGTCGCATTGGGTGTCCGCCCCATGTGTTTTCACCTACAAACGTGAAGCCTATGCGCTTGTAGAGTCGCTCGGCTTGCGGGTTGCCAGTGTCTACTAATAGTCCTGTCGGTAGGTTCATGCGTTCGCCCTTCTCGATAGTAGCACGGAGAAGTTTTGTGGCAATGCCTCGACCCCTGTGGTTATTGCTGACGCAGAGAGAGTCGATATAAAGTTCACCAGCTGCTGTTTCGTCTTCCATGTTGGAATAGTCTCTACCGAAAGTCTGCTTAGCCCCGTCTATAAATGCTTGGCGTAATTCGTGGAGCTTAGCTCCATCATAGCTTACACATACGCCCGCTATATCGTTGTTCTCCGTCATAGCTACCAGTGTGTTACGATAGGAATATTGCGAATCCTCACGTTCAACTAACTTAGTCATCAACTGATGGAACTCATCTAACGTATGTTCTGGTCCAGCAAACCACAGGCAGCACTCGTGGTTCATAGCCTCCATAATCATTCGTGCTATCACTGCCGCCTGTTCTTTTCGTGCTTCTGTAATCTTAATCATGGTACAAAGGTACGGAGAGAATATGGTATTTCATGGTTCTACTTGTATTATTCTTCGGCATTTATCATCGTTTCTCATAGTCATTCCTAACGTGTATAAACGCAATTACCCTCTCTAATCATGTGATTGGAGAGGGTAATATGTTTATCTTTTGCCTTGTTTTATAGTGCTGTGAATGCAGCTGTGAAGCCGAAGATAATACCAGGTGTGTTGGCAATAGCCAATGGCCAGTCGCGTTTCTCCTTGAATAGTCCGTATGCAACCCACAAGGTACAGTTGATACCTGCCATAAATGGCTGAATGAAGGTTCCCTTGTGTCCTGCGAGGTTATTCTGTATTTGTGGGAAATAGAAGATATACATTAATACTGATGTTATCATACCAACCCATCCCATTGAGGTGAAGAACTTTTCTTTTGTCATAATCGTAAGTCTATAAATGTAATATACCTATTGTTTGTTATCTCTGTGCGTTATTAATTGTTATATCTGTCGTAAGCGGATTCGTCTTTACCAATGCAGAGGAGGATTAGCATCATCAACAATGGTGTACCTAGTATGCTGAAGAAAATCCATAGTGCTACGCTTCTGTTTCTCTTGCGTGCCATGATTGCAACGAAGAAGTACCAGATAAAATAAAGTACTGCAAATATGATGAAAGTAATGAGGGAGATAGTTCCTCCTAAAAGGCTTGACACTGCGTCTTGTGCGCCTGCGTTGTTGGTAGCAAAGACTGATAGTACCGTTAGCATTGCCAAGCCCATTGTGATTAATCTCTTTGACTTCATTATCCTAATAATATAATTGTTATTGGCGGCAAAGGTAATGCTTTTTAATTAAAACATATCTAAAGGCGCGATAGAAAAGACATTTTTTAATAGTGATAGATAGTACAATAACTTATTATAAGGTTGCAAGTTTACAATGATTTTAGTATGTTTGCAACCGATAATGTACTTTGCTTATGCGTACCACCTTTTATATACATAACATCAGGAAACTTATAGCGATCCTCGCTGTGACGATGATCATTCATATTGTATTGCTGTTCTTGCGAGCCTGTAACGAAGGAAGTAACTTTCATTTGGATGTTGATAAGCAAGCTTTCATAGTAGATAATGGTGGTGTATGTGGGTTAGGGCTGTATGTAGAAGGTGATAGCGTAGAGGATAACTTCATTGTTATTGATAAACAATCTTATGTGAGCTGGGCTCGTGGTGAAGCTTCTATACTTTATATAAACCATCTTCCATCTAGTTGTAGGATAGTCCGAGATGATGATACTCTCAGAATGCAACGGCTTCCTTTGCGCCCCAATACTACTTATTATATCAGCCGTAGTGGTGGCTGTCAGCGATTATGCCCAATATGTATAAGGGTTGATAAGAATGGAAAAGTATATGAGTCTGCGGTTCCAGCCTTTCAATAGCGAGAAGTTATGCGCCTACATAATCCATTTCATTACGCTTAATAATGAGAGGATAGCGTTCTGGGTGCTTTAAGCTATCTATCTCAAGATCTACGTTCAAGTCCGGCCACTCAATCGCATTTCGACCAGACATCTTTACATTTAATACGTTATTGATACTGGCATCACGCATCCATGGGATACGATTATAAGATAAGAAATAATCGTTGCCACAAACAGACAGCATAATACCTTGTGCGTTAATCATTAATACGCTTACCGATGTGTCGATGGTATGATTCCTTGAAGTCGTCTCCATATTGCTCAACTATTTTTCGTATATTATTCAGTTCATGTTGCGAAAAGCCATAATTGTTGGCTAATTCAATTTTGGGTTCAAGCCAATACTTTGCTTCATTGTCTCCATTAATAACGTGTATGTGCATTCGTTCTTTAATTAAACCTATTCTGTATTGCATCCATAAAGGGTGTCAATTCACGGTTATGCACGCGACCATAGCGGTCAATCATTTGTAGAGAATAGGCAATGTAGAGACGGCGCTTGGCACGTGACATAGCTACATAGAATTTGCGAGCATCTTCTTCGTCTTGCTTTTTACTCTTGTTGAAGGCGTTGGGATAACGTCCGTCGGCTGCATCAAAGACAATAACGTTGTCAAACTCCAGTCCTTTTGCCTTATGCACTGTCGTTACATAAACGCGCTCACGGATACTCTTACTATTACAGAAGTCGGCTTCTTTTAGTGTGTTGATATCCATAATATATTGGGAGAGTTGCTGAACAAGCGCATTTTCTATTGTGTTGTCCGTCAGCATATCTATGCGCAGATAACGCAAAACGTAATCTAACCGAGGAATCTCATTGATTAATCCATCAGCACGCAAGGCGTTGTAAGCAGACGATAGTTCCTGAACGAGGGCAGGTTCTTCGTTCGTAGCTAATACATAAAGATGTTGAACACCATTCAAATAAAGTTCTCCATAATTGTTGCGAAGGGTATTTATGAATGGTTTTACCTTTGGATGTTGGAGAAAAGACTGTTGCTGTGGTTGCTTCTCACGTGCCTTTTCGGCACAAAGACGGACGAGGCTCACCGTTGCTCCCACGTCATCAATAGCCTGATGACTATTCTTTCCTGTCAGTTGGAACGTCTCTAATAGCGATTCTAACTTATAAGAATGAAGGCTCGGTGAGAGAAGTCGTATCAGTTTTAGCGAGTCGAAGCATGGGTTCTTGTGGGCTTTCAGTGTATCGTTGCAATATCTTTGCAGACAATTATCAATGATATTGTAATCGTAATTGGCGTTATGTCCGAGGATAGGACGTGTTCCAATGTAGGCTAGAAAGCGTTGCAAGGCCTCTTGAGGAGTGATAAGTTCCTCTGCAGCGAGCTTCTCATGATAGATAGCATACATAGGATTGTCTTTGTCTCCCAGCTTTGGTAAGATAGGCTTGTCAGTCTTTATATAAAGGTCGAGCGGCTCTCCAACTATTTCCCCACCTTTAATCTTCATAGCTGCAATCTCTATAATATCATCAGCAAATACGTTTAAGCCTGTTGTTTCAGTATCGAATACAACCATTTCTTCTTCATCGTAGGCTTTAAGAAACTCTGCTGTGTAGCAAGTATCAGGATAAAGAAGGAAGTCGGAAGGCGTAAGTGCGAGTTGCTTCAGTTTCCAATTGAAGCGTCGTGCCAAAGCATGTGAAGGAAAAGCACGCACACCTTTCATTATACGTGTCCATGCAATAGAGTTATGTTCGTTGGCAAGAACACTGAGATGAGACAGTAAGAGCTTAACATCGGGTGTATCAAAGAGGTCGCGCCCAGAAACCTTAAAGTGTGTCAGTCCTACTTTGTTCATCGTCTCGCTAATATGATCTGCATCAGAATTAGAACTGACTATCACTGCCGTTCGTTCTTCTTTGTTTTGGGCATAAAGATTACGAGCGACATCTGTAACCTCTTGTCGTTCCGAGTCAATCGTACTACT
This sequence comes from Prevotella sp. 20925_1_30, assembly GCF_041433025.1. Lineage (NCBI taxonomy): Bacteria > Pseudomonadati > Bacteroidota > Bacteroidia > Bacteroidales > Prevotellaceae > Prevotella > Prevotella sp. 20925_1_30. Next base: position 115,380 of record NZ_JAPWAR010000003.1, read on the forward strand.
ATGTATGATTCGTAAATCATCGGGCTTAGCTTTCACATCATTGTCAGAGGCAGGAAGTAACTCACGGTCTATCTTCAGTTGTTTTTCTGCGTAATCGTTAAAGACATCAAGCAGGTACTTTGGTGAACGATGGTTTCGTTGTAGGTGATGAATATTACCCTTACACCGCATCTTGAGCAGTGTAAGAGTCTCCACTTTGGCACCCATGAAAGAGAATATTGCTTGTTGTTCGTCTCCCAGATACATCACCATAGGATTATCTTTGACAGTGAGCAGGTCAATAATTGCGAGCTGCATACCATTGAGGTCTTGCACTTCATCTACCTGAATCCACTTATAACGCTTACATGTATCATCGGTACTGTAAATGTCGTAAGTCGTGAGTAACAAGTCTTCGAAGTCGAGCAGATGGTTCTCTTCTTTGTATTGAGCATAACAAGCAGCATAATACATCTTCCAAAGCAACACACGAATCCTATCGGCAGTCTTTGCATCAAGTCCTGGCACGTTGGCCTCGTCCATGTATTGCTGTACATGATGATAGATGTCAATCACAGCTTGTTCGTTATATTCTCTCTTCTGCGACTTGCATATCTGCTTGATAGCCTCTCGGTCATCATCCGTGAAACTCTCTGGGTGGAGGTAATACTTCCACGGATGCTGGTGTTCCATCTGATAGATGAAGTGCTGGAAGAAGATAATCGTCTGATAGCCTTTATATCTATTGAAGTCTCTTGTTACTCCTTCCTCATCTTCGTTACGATAGTCTGCAATGATACTCACGGCTTCCTCATCGTCAATAATAGCTGAGTCTGCAGGAATCTTATCTTGCTCGAAAAGGAACTTAGAGCAGAACCGATGTACATTACCCACCATCAGCTCTGTGCTATCGCCTCCAACAACCTTCTGAATACGATTCGTCATCTCTCTTGCAGCACGATTTGTGAACGTAAGACAGAGCATATCCTCGTATCTCACACCCTTTTCTCTCGCATATCTTATTCTCTCTGCCAGTATATGTGTCTTACCACATCCTGGTGAAGCCAGTACAAGATGGTACCCGTGGCTTGCCTCTACTACGGGTATTTGATACTTATCTAATAACGTAAACGAATTGTTGGGTTCCATAGGTTCTTATCTTTATGGGCGTTAGAAGCCTTTGCAAAAGTAAGAAAAAGATTGGAAATAGCGTGCAAGCAACTTATGGAATAAGAATAAAATGGTATCTTTGCAAGCGAACTTAAGGATTAGATGTTTTGCTTAAGTGCTTAATGAATGATGGAAAAGAACAGATGTGTATGGGCAGACACAGACCCATTGCTGCAGAAGTATCACGATGAAGAGTGGGGCAGACCCGTTCATGATGATCGTAAACACTATATGTATTTGCTGATGGAGGCGATGTCATGTGGCTTGTCATGGCTATTAATGTTGAAGAAGCAGGAGGTCTTTCGGAGATGCTTTGCTGACTTTGACTACAACAAGGTGGCAACCTTCAGAGATGATGAGGCTTGTCGTATAGCGGCGGAGGAAGGAATGATACATAGCGAGCGGAAAGTAAAGGCAATGATAGCGAATGCTCGTGCGTTCTGTAAGGTGCGTGAAGAGTTTGGAACATTCGATAAATATATCTGGAGCTTTACCAATAGTCAGACAATGGTCTATCCCGAACATCAGAAAGAACCGTGTGTACGCAATGAACTGAGTGATCGTGTGGCTAAAGATATGAAGCGGCGAGGTTTTAAGTATATAGGTTCGGTGATAGTCTATAGCCATCTGCAGGGAATCGGTGTCATCAACGACCATCAGCGTAACTGTTTCCTTTTAACCCTAATTTAAAATAGAAGACTATGCAGGATTTTGCAGCGATTGACTTTGAGACAGCAAACTTTGAGCGGTGCAGTGTATGCTCGGTGGGCGTGGTAGTAGTAAGAGGAGGAGAGATTGTCGATAGCTTCTATTCACTTATACAGCCCGAACCGAATTACTATCATTGGCGATGTACGCAGGTGCATGGGCTTACGTGTGCAGATACTGACGGCGCACCCGTATTCTGTGAGGTATGGAAGCAGATAGAACCTATGATTGAAGGCTTACCACTTGTAGCCCATAACGCATCTTTCGACAAATCTTGTCTGAAGGCATCCTTCTATACCTACCAAATGGATTACCCTGATTATGAGTTCCTCGATACACTGAAGGCTGCACGACGCCACTTCCCTCACCTCCCCGACCATCAGTTACATACGGTTTCTTCTGTCTGTGGTTATGAACTAACCGACCACCATCACGCCCTCGCAGATGCGGAAGCTTGTGCGTGGATAGCACGTGAGATTTTATAGAAATCATATAAACCATATTATATAACCTATAAATAAATGACAGAAAACAAAATTACAATTAAGTCCGTATCTGAACTTCTTAATATGAAGTTCTTTATTCCCGATTACCAACGTGGTTATCGATGGACGACACAACAAGTTAAAGAGCTACTTGAAGATATTAATGAATTTGCCAGTAAAAAGAGGAAAGGACCAGGAGAATTCTATTGTCTGCAGCCCTTGGTCGTTCGTTCTATGACCACTGAGGAGAAAATAAAATATAACCTTGATCCTAATGAAAGTTGGAACGAAGTTATTGATGGGCAACAACGCCTCACCACAATTTTTTTAATATTAAAATCATTAAAAGAAATTATAGAAGTAGCTGGTAAACCTACTGAAGTTTATGAGATAAAATACCAACGCGATGCAAACAAGAAGGCTGGATTTCTTAATTCTATTGAGACAATGGGTGATAAAGAAGACTATACCACAGTTGATTATTATCACATGACCACTGCTTTTCTTTATATCAAGAAATGGTTTGAAGAGAATAGAGAGTGCAAATTAAGATTCTGCGAAACATTGCTATCTTATGAAATTGATGATGAGGACAATTCAAGTAAACAAACGAAGGATGTTGCTAACAACGTACGTTTTATTTGGTATGAATCTGTAAACGAAAATCCGATAAAGGTTTTTACTCGTCTAAACATTGGTAAAATTAGCCTGACTAATGCAGAACTTATCAAGGCGCTGATGCTGAACCGAGAAAATTTTAAGAAAGTTGATGACTTTGCAAGAAGACTCCGCCAACAAGAGATTGCCTCCGAATGGGACAATATAGAATACACTTTACAGAAAGATGATTTCTGGCTTTTCCTTCATGAAAAGGATTATTCACATCCTACTCGTATAGACTTCATCTTCGATATTCTTTGTTACCAAAACTATCTTCATCTACCCCAAGAGAGTTTAGAGAGAATTGGTAGTGATGAATATAGAACTTTTCGTTACTTTACAGAATATTTTAAGCAGAAAGAATCTAACGTAGATTACTGCTGGTCATCCGTTAAATCTTATTTCCATACATTTATGGAATGGTATGATGATTTACAACTCTATCATTATGTAGGGTTCCTCATAGAGACAAGTAATTACAATAATGCAGGAGAACTCCTTTATAAATGGAGTAAGGAAAGAAACAAGAACACTTTTGTTAGCTACTTGAAGAGTGAAATAAAGAAAATCATTGACAACTGTTTAGAAACTAAGGATCCTAATGGTAATGCTAAAAGGAAATATAAACCAGTCCTACTTTTCCATAACATTCAGACAATAATCAACCAAAACGAAAATAAAATAAACAATGATAAGTACAAATTAGGAACTTTCTATAAATTCCCATTTCATCTTTACAAATTGGAAAACTGGGATGTGGAGCATATAAATTCGTTTACATATAACGAAGAAAATGATATAGAGACACAGAAGGAATGGTTAACAAATGTTTTCTTGGGTGTTTCTAAATCTATTCAGATGCTTATCCAGAAATACTTTGAAGTAAAGTCCGACTCCGAAAGGGAAGATATTTTTAATGAGATTAAGGCTAATGTTCCACAACCAGACAGATGGGAACAGGAAGAAAAGAATAGTCTATGGAATTACACACTACTCGACGCTTCAACCAATCGCAGTTATGGAAATGCAATATTCTCTGCTAAACGTCGTATCATTATTAGCAAAGATAGAGGAATTTTAATTCCAATACCTAAGCTTTCTAAGGACCAAAAACAATTTATTTTAGAAAAAGAAGAGAAGACAACATCCTCTTTTGTACCACCATGCACGAAGCATGTTTTTATGAAATATTATTCTCCGATGACTGGAGACAATAATTATTGGACAAAGAGTCCTGATGCAGAAGCTTATATAGAAGACATTATGAAATGCATTGAAAAATTGGAGGAATAAATTTATGATAACAAATAAAACTTCTTTTTGGAACTTTATTTCTAAAAATAACATCGAAATCCCTATTATACAACGTGACTATGCACAAGGTAGAGATGGTAAAGAGTATCTACGTCGTAATTTTCTTACAGAGCTCAAACGAGCTTTAGATAATGAATTAGATGATGGTGAATCCATTCTTAAACTTGATTTTGTCTATGGCACAATTGAAAATGACAAGCTGCAGCCACTTGATGGACAGCAACGCTTAACAACACTGTGGTTAATACACTGGTACATAGCTTTACGTGCTGGGAAACTTATCGAAGCCGTAGAACAACTAAAAAAGTTTAGCTATGAAACAAGAATATCTTCACGTGAGTTTTTTAATTGCTTGTGTGTTCCAGAGCATTTTAATGATTTCACAGCAGACAATAGTATTGTTGACTTCATCACTACTCGTACATGGTTTTATTCTGCTTGGAAGCAAGACCCAACCATCCAGTCTATGTTAAGGATGTTAAGTGGAACTATTATTAATGACAAGTTTGGCGAGGATATTGTTGATGGTATCGAAGAGCTATTTGGCAATGTTGAAACAACAACTTTCGTATCCTATTGGGAAAAATTAATCTCTGATGATTCCCCAATTGCATTCTATCACCTATCTATGAAAGAATTTAAACTTTCAGATGATTTGTATATAAAAATGAATGCGCGTGGGAAACAACTGACAAACTTTGAGAACTTCAAAGCAGACCTGATTGGTTATATTCGCAGACAAGCTGCAGATGGAAATAAAGAGTGGATGAAACTCTTAGATGCGAAAAAAGGCATTCCTATCCTATTAGATACAGAATGGATGGATATCTTTTGGAAACACAGATCAAATAACAATCGTGTAGACGAAATCTATTATGCCTTTATGAACCGATTCTTTTGGAACGAACTCTTCACTGCTAATGATAATGAAGGAAAGTTACTTCCTGTTGGGAAAGGTGTACTTACTAACGGCAACGAAACGAATACGATAGAGAATGAAAACCACTCATACCTTTATCTTAATAAAGAAGCGTATAATGCTTATGGGAGTTTTACCCCTTATCTTTATGACCATGGACGTATTCCACAGAAGTTCTTTGAAGACTTACAGGAAATATTACATAATTTTATTCAGTATCAAACAGAACTTCCTAAGATTAAATGGTTAGAAAGCTTTAAGTTTATTCCTAATTATGAAGAAGATAAACAAACTATTGCAGATATCCCTATATCCAAACTTTCTCAACTACAACGTATTGTCTTCTTTGCTGTTTGTAAATACTTTAGAGAGGGTCCTGCTGAAGAAACTTCCCTAAAACGGTGGATGCGTATTGTTCGCAACATTGTCTCAGGACAGGGTGAGGATGGAGAAGATCAAATCAGAAGTACACCTGCAGTACGTAAAGCGATAGAGTATATTGACAGATTAGATAGTCATAACGTGTATCTTTCTCTTATTGATAACCAAGAGGTAAACTCTTCTACTGACATTGCTAAACGCTGGAACGAAGAAGTTGAGAAAGCTCATCAAATTATGGATGGTGATAAAGTCCGTAAATATCTTGGTACTTGTAAAAAAGAAGATAGTAACTCTTATCAAACATGGGAGGAAATTATCAATGATGCTGAGGACTGGAGTTTCTTCAAAGGTTCTATTCGCTTCTTGTTTCACAATGCAAAGGGAGAAGTTGATTGGAATGACTTTGACAAGAAATGGGAAAATACAAAGAAACTTTTTAAGAAGGAAAGTAATGAAAAAGAATCTGCCCTCAATAAAGATAGTTCAGAACCTCTCAAAATATTATTCAGTAGGTTTACTCTTAAGAACTTTGAACAAAAATTGTGGTGGAAACATAGGGTTTTCAACAACCTTCCCCGCACATGGCTTTACTTCCTTTTAAGTAATTCATTATCTTTGCCAGTCCATTCGTTACTTATGGGAGAAGAATTATCCCCTTTAAGTCCTAACAGTAATGATAAGCTAAATATTTTATATCAACTATGCTGTACAGGTTTACTTGATTACATAATACTAAGTAATAATGCACCTTGGTACTGGATAAGATGGTATCATGAACATCTTGCAATTTACCCAAGCGGCTGTGGAATATTCTTAAACGCAAAGGATAGAGATGATTTCTTACTACATACTAAAGAGGTAACAGTTGAACAAGAAAAAGTTATAGTTGGTAATAACGAGTTCCTTTTCGGTTCTGATATTAGGTTTAAATATAAGGAAAATAAATATTGTTGGGAGCGTAATGACTATATCTTTCTTATACCTCAAGATGAAAATAGTAATCGCGCTGTAAGAAACGACACCAAGACAGAACTTGAAGACAAGTACTACTATTTCAAATATAAAAAAGGGGAAAATACCACTGCACAACTTGACAGACTTCTTGATGAATATAAAAGAATCCCCTCATAAGGCTCTTTCAATCTCTATTAAACTTTTATTGGTAATTCACCTCTACAGGGTGGATTACCAATAATGAAAATTATTGCAAGCCTTGCAATAATTTTGTTATCATTTACTTTATGTATATATTTGCATTCAGAATAAGTAAATAAAAGTTAAGTCTTATGACAGAAGAATATATCCCTATTGATTTCGATATCCCAGAGGACAAGACACAGCGTCTTATTAAGGTGATTGGCGTTGGTGGCGGCGGTTGTAACGCTGTTAAGAACATGTATAACGAAGGTATTAGCAGCGTCTCTTTTGCTATCTGTAACACTGATAGTCAGTCGCTTGCACACTCTAACGTACCTGTCAAGATTCTGTTAGGTACAGGACTGGGAGCAGGAGGAGTACCTGAAAAGGGTAAGTCGGAGGCTGAACAGAATATTGAAGATATAAAACGACTATTGAGCGACGGCACGAAGATGGTCTTTGTGACAGCTGGTATGGGTGGCGGAACAGGGACGGGTGCGGGCCCTGTCGTGGCTGGTGTGGCTAAATCGATGGGTATTCTTACTATCGGCATAGTAACTATTCCATTCTACTTCGAGAAGAAACGCAAGATTATCAAGGCTATCAAAGGGGTCGAACAGATGCGTAAGAATGTGGACGCCTTGCTGATTATCAATAATGAACGGCTTTGCGATGTGTATAGCGACTCACCTCTTCCTATCAAAGAGGCCTTTAAGCGTGCCGATAACATCCTACTGAATGCTACGAAAAGTATCTCAGAACTGATTACAGTGGAGGGTGACATCAACCTTGACTTTCGTGATGTTGAGAACACCTTACGTAGTGGTGGCAGTGCTATCATGGCTATGGGGCGTGCAAAAGGGGAACATCGTGTGGAGAATGCCATTGTGAGTGCACTCGACTCTCCCCTCCTCTATGGCAGTGACATCAGTCAGGCTAAGCGCATTCTATTCAATATCTACACCAGTAACGATAAGCCTTTACTTGTCGAAGAGATGAACGAGATTGACGCTTTCATGGACACTCTCGATGTGAATATAGATGTTATTTGGGGCACAAGTACCGATGACAGCTTGGGTGAGGACGCTAAGGTGACAATTCTCGCTACTGGTCTTGATAAGAGTAACGTACATGAAACGGACGAGCAGACCGAGGAGATGAGTGAACACTATGATGAGATTATCAACAAACTGTACAAACCTGTGAGGCGTAAACCTGCTGTTGCTGAAGAGACAACAGTTCCTCCTACAATAAAGGAGGAGTCCACCGAGCCTAAAGAGGCTGAACCCGAATTTATCGTAGAACCAACGATAGTACCTGAACCTGCGGTAAAGCTGGTCAGTCCAGAGCCTGAACCAGCAGCGCAGGAACCATCTGGTCGACTGTCATTCATAGACAGGTTGAAGGCTCGTATGCGTCAGCTGACATCTGAAATGCTTGAAGGAGGGGAGGAGTAGGCTTATGTCTGACCCAATCATGCAAACCCCCGAACAGTTAGCCGACATTGTGCAGCATGCAAGTCAACGGCTGATTGGCTTGGGTCGTTACGACCTTCTCTTAAAAAGCTTAGGTGGCTCAGCGGTCATCGAGGAGCTGCGCATAGAATTAGCAAAGAGTCGGCTATCTCCTCTTGTCATCACTTCCGACTATCGTTTCCTGTTACCTGAGATGGAGAAAGAGGTCGAGTTGCCCCCAGTACATAAGGCTGTGTATCTCTTCTTCCTACATCATCCAGAGGGAATAGAGCTGAAACGGCTATCAGAACACCGACAAGAGCTATTAGAACTCTATTGTAAAACAACTCGACTCTCTGACAAAGAGAAGATTGAAGAGAGTATCGAGCATCTCATCAATCCACTTGATAATGCCATCAACGAGAAGTGTTCACGCATCAAAAAGGCTTTCTGCGATGTAATGGATGAATATCTTGCAAGCTATTATATCGTCAGTAGCCATCGCAAACGGCAGCTTTCCAATTCTACCCGTATCTGGTATCAACGCTTGAAGATTATTACCCTCCCACGAGAGTTGGTTGTTTGGAGCGAGTAAATGGTTCTACGTGGTAGGCGACAGATGTTGAGTGGCAATGAAATATTACGCGAGAAGTATTGGAGGTAAGTATTTATACTGAGCATAATGGGCTTTTCACCAAGGTTAGTCAGCCTTGTTTTTAAATAAAAAGAATGACAAGAATAAGGGTCACAGCCCTCTTTAACGAACGTGCAGAGGCCCCGCACGTGTTGTGCTAAGGCTCCGCACACATGGGCTAAGCCTTCACACGTATTTTATTAGACGTCAACCACATGAAAGAACGTTAGTAACACGAGTGATATATGCCGTTAGAAAGAGGTTTGATGACTCAAAGTTTGTGGAGAACTTCTACCTAATTAGGACTTATACAATATCTGAAACTACTCGTTAAGCAGAATATATAGAAAAGAGAATGGGTGTTGATGAATAGCATAAAGCTTCATCAACACCCATTATTTATCACTCAAACTCAACAAAAATCTTTAGTAAATATAGCGTATAGCAGAGGAATTTCGTTAGTAAAAGGACAATTCATCAACACCCATTATCCATCACCCATCACCTAAGTGACCCTCAACACCTAACACTTAACACCCATCACCCAACACTATGCACCTTCAAACTCGCGAAGGAAGCGAGTATCGTTCTCAGAGAAGAGGCGGAGGTCGCTAACACGATACTTGAGGTTGGCTATACGCTCAACACCCATACCGAAGGCATAACCTGTATAAACATTCGAATCAATACCGCAAGCCTCAAGGTCGTGTGGGTCAACCATACCACAACCGAGGATTTCAACCCATCCTGTGTGCTTACAGAAACCACAACCTTCACCGCCACAGATGTTACAGCTGATATCCATCTCTGCACTTGGCTCAGTGAATGGGAAGTAGCTTGGGCGAAGACGAATCTTCGTATCTGCACCAAACATCTCACGTGCAAAGGTAAGAAGAACCTGCTTTAGGTCGGTAAAGCTAACATTCTTATCAACATAAAGACCCTCTACCTGATGGAAGAAACAGTGTGCACGGGCTGATATGGCTTCATTACGATAGACACGACCTGGACAAAGAACACGGATTGGAGGTTCGTGTGTAGACATATAGTGTGCCTCATCATTAGAAGTGTGGCTACGGAGCAGAACATTCTTCGTAACATCCATCGTACTGCTACGCTCAATGAAGAAGGTATCTTGCATATCACGTGCAGGATGATCAGCAGCAAAGTTCAACATTGTAAACACGTGCTGGTCGTCATCTATCTCTGGTCCTTGGTAGAGCGTGAAGCCCATTCGAGCAAAGATGTCAATGATTTCATTCTTTACCAGCGTCAGTGGATGACGTGTACCAAGGCTGATAGGGTAGGCGGTACGTGTCAAATCAATATCGTCACTCTGTGCCTCACTTGTCTCAAGTTGCTCTTTGAGGTCATTAATCTTGTTCTGTGTGACCTGTTTGAGTTCATTGATTTTCATGCCAACTGCCTTCTTTTGGTCAGCTGCTACATTGCGAAACTCGCCCATCAACGCATTGATTTCACCTTTCTTACTTAGATATTTCAAGCGTAGTTGCTCTACATCATCTGCGCTTTTGGCCGTGAGTGTGCTCACTTCATTAAGAAGTTCTTGTATCTTGTCTAATAACATACTGCTTGATTATTTTCCTGCAAAGGTACGATTTATAATCGGAACGGAGAAATTACCATAATATAATTTTATACTTTTGCTACCTTATTAGAAATAAATATCGTACTTTTGCAAGAAATTTGAGACGAATAAAGAGAATATGAGAAAGGTATTTTTACTTGCTGTAGTTGTCTGCGTGGCAATGCTTACTGTAGGCACAGGTTGTTCTAATAAAAAGGTAGAATCGGCTGATAGTACAAACACTGAATCTACGGAGGTAGATAGTGACACGATCGACGAAGTTGATTCAGCGACAGAGGTGATAGCTTCAACGCCAATGCCTAAAGCGGCTGACCAACTATTTGATGATTTCTTCTTCAACTTCATTGCCAATAAGAAGTTGCAACGTAGTCGTATTAATTTCCCATTGCCAGTTCTAACTGGAAATAAGAAGGTTGAATTACAGAAAGGTCAATGGAAGACTGATCACTTCTTCCGTCCTCAAGGTTATTATACATTGGTATTTGATAACGAAGAGCAGATGAAGTATCCGAAATCAACTGATTTGGATAGTGTTATCGTTGAGAAGATTCACCTGAAGAAGGGTACTATCGAGCAATATTGGTTTGACCATCAAGAAGGTAAATGGAGATTGAATGAGATACGTAACATATCGTTCAAGGATAGCTATAATGCCTCTTTCTTTAAGTTCCTGTCTAACTTCTTCACTACACGAGGCGCAGGTGCTATAAAGAATCCATTAGCTTATTCTGGTCCAGACCCTGATGGTGAAGAGACTACAACGGTAAATCGTACGATACCAGCAGAGGAGTGGTCTACCTTCTTACCAGAGGTTCCTGGAGGAATGATATATAATATCCTTTACGGGCAGAAGTACTCCGAGACTAATCGTAAGATATTAACTTTCCGTGGTCTCTCTAATGGAGTAGAAACACAGCTCATCTTCAAACGTCATGGTCAGAAGTGGCGTTTAGAGAAGATAAATGCTTATTAATTGTAATAGAATCTATTGTTTGGGTGATGAAGGTGTGCGGAAAGGCTAATCCTCATCACCCAATATTTATAAATATCCGAGGGAACCATCATTTTTATCCCTTTCACTCATAAAGTGTCATCTGATATGAAAGATTTAAAATCGTATAGTTTACTTCCACATAATACGTTTGGTATTGATGCTAAATGTCGACGCTTCGTAGAATATAACTCTGTAGAGGAGGCACAAGATATTGTGCACTCTTTGAAAGATGATGATGAACCTCTATTAATACTTGGTGGTGGTAGTAATCTTCTATTAACGGGCGATTATGCAGGAACAGTACTTCATTCAGGTATCTCGTTTATAGAAGAATTGGGGGATGGACGTGTGCGTTGTGGCTCTGGATATGTATGGGATGACTTTGTCGACTATTGTGTTCGTCATAATCTTTATGGCGCAGAGAATCTTTCTATTATTCCAGGAGAATGCGGTGCAAGTGCTGTTCAGAATATTGGAGCGTATGGCGCAGAAGCAAAAGATTTGATAGAGGAGGTTGAGGCTGTAGAGATAGCGACGGGAAAGGTATGTCACTTCTCTAATGCTGATTGCGAATATAGCTATCGCCAGAGTAAGTTTAAGCATGAATGGCGTGATAAGTTCCTGATTACATCAGTTACTTATAAACTATCTAAGACTTATGAGCCAAGACTTGATTATGGCAATATCCGAGCTGCGTTAGCTGAGCGTGGAATAGATAACCCAACAGCTACAGAACTCAGACAAGTAATTACTGATATCCGTAATGCAAAGCTCCCTGATCCTAAGCGGATAGGTAATGCTGGTAGTTTCTTTATGAACCCGATTGTCTCAAAGGATAAGTATTTAGAATTGGCTGCACAATATGAGGGAATGCCACATTATACGATCGATGATGACCATGAGAAGATTCCTGCAGGATGGATGATTGATCAATGCGGTTGGAGAGGGAAAGCTCTAGGTCATGCTGGCGTTTATGAAAAGCAAGCATTAGTATTGGTAAATCTTGGCGGTGCTACTGGCTCTGATGTTGTACGCCTTTGTGAGACTATCCAGCATGATGTGAGAGAGAAGTTTGGTATTGAGATTCATCCCGAAGTAAATGTGAGATGAAGATGTCAGAACCTATAAGATATTTGACTTTCTTAGGTACAGGTACTTCAAATGGAGTACCTGTTCTTGGTTGTAATTGTGAGGTTTGTAGAAGTACTGATCCACGAGATAAACGCTTACGTACTTCAGCTTTGTTAGAGACAGAGAATACTCGCATTATCATTGATAGTGGTCCTGATTTCCGTCAACAAATGCTACCACAACCTTTCCGTAAGATCGATGGTTTACTGATAACACATATTCATTATGACCATGTCGGTGGTATTGATGATGTCCGCCCTTATTGCCAGTTAGGAGATATTGATGTTTATGCCAATGAGGACACGTGTGCAGGTCTACGGCATAATTTCCCTTATTGCTTTACAGAACATCTCTATCCAGGTGTGCCAAAGTTGGAGCTTCATGCTATACAGCCTCATTCTCATTTTCGGATAGGTGACTTTGATGTAGTACCGATTAATGTTATGCATGGAAAGTTACCTATCTTTGCCTATCGAATAGGTAAGTTGGCATATATCACCGATATGAAAACAATAGAAGAGTCAGAACTTTCCTATTTAGAAGGTGTTGAGACCTTAGTTGTCAATGGTTTGCGCTGGGAACGTGAGCATCATTCTCATCAGTTAATATCAGAAGCCATTGAATTTAGTAAGAAGATTGGAGCTAAGAGAACTTATCTAACTCACTTGACTCACCAAATAGGTTTATATGCTGAGGCACAACAGCGTCTTCCTGATGGCTTCTTCTTTGCTTATGATGGATTGGTTATTACGGTCTAGTTAGAATTTTAGAGACATATAAATCCTTGCGGAATAGCCTTTATATAGGTGGTTCCGCATTATTTTTGAGATGGGAGCCTTTCTAATGCTTTGTAATAAAATACTACCTAATTCTGGGCTTATAATTGCGTTATTTTCGACGAGGCGTGTACTTTGATTTAAATATGTGAGTTATGGGGTATGTTAGACGATATTCTGCAATTTCTTGATATACATGATGTTACATAAATCTCTGCCTTTCCCGATGGAAAAAATATTCGCTATTATTGAAAAATATAGTACTTTTGACTGAAAAATCATATATTTTTTATCGAAAAACTATATATCTTTTAGATGAAACATATATATCTTTTACGTAAAACATATATAAGTTTTGCGCAGAACATATATATGTTTCTTGAAAAACCTATTTTTTACTCATTTTTCGTCCATAATACTTGGCTTCTCACGCTAGAATGAATCTTTTTGAAGACAAAGATTTGTCAAGAAATATAGTGTATGCTTTAGTAGATTTGAGATGAAGAATCTGCTATCTAAGTTGTATCTGACAGCAATAGTTTCATTTCATTTGTTGGCATGATGAATATTTAAGGAAATGCAATTGGTAGGCAGTAGATTGTAAGTAGAGAAAGTATGATGGGCTATGAAAAGAGATTTCATTCAAGTACAGCTAATTTTGGTGGTCTGCTTTTCAAAATAGGCACAAAAAAACCGCAGAGCTAAGCTCTACGGTCAATTTCTCTCTTTTTCAGTTCGCTTTCTGATTACTTCTTAACAGTAGAATCAGCCTTTGCAGAATCAGCCTTTGCAGAATCAGAATGTGTGCTATCTTGGTTCAATGAATCAACAGCTGAATCCTGAGCAGTTGTATCAACGTTAGCTGCTGGCTTAGAGTTACCATTACAAGATGCGAAAGAGATAGCTGCAATAGCTACGAACATTAAAACTAATTTCTTCATTTTCTTTGCTTTTTAAATCTGTAAAACAATCATTTGTTTGTTAAAACGATGCAAAGGTAAGTATTTTTTTGATATGGCAATAATTTTTTAAAGACTTTTTTTGTTCCTGTTTGTAACTATTTTGTAATCTATTGAAAATCAGTTATATATAAACATTAAATAAATGTTAATGATTTTAATGTGTACCTGCACAATGTAAATTTAGGGCTTCTTATGGCTTGTTTTAATAGTTAGTTATAGGGTTAAACTTATTCTTAATAGGAACAAAGCAGGGTAACCTTTGGTTTTATGTGTGATTTAGTGTAACTTTGCAAGCTATATGATAGATACAGCAGCATTCCAAGGCAAGACCGCCAAATTCTATACGTTGGGTTGTAAACTCAACTTTTCTGAGACGAGTACCTTCGCTCGTACCTTATATAATATGGGTGTAAGAGAAGCGAAGAAAAGCGAGTCTGCAGATATCTGTTTGATTAATACCTGCTCGGTAACAGAAGTTGCCGATCACAAATGTCGTCAGATTATCCATCGAATGGTACGCCAGAATCCTGGAGCCTTTGTTATTGTTACAGGTTGCTATGCTCAGTTAGAGAGCGCAACGATAGCTAAAATAGAAGGTGTTGACTTAGTTTTAGGTAGTAATGAAAAAGCAGATTTGATACAATATCTTAGTGATGCATGGAATAAAACTGATATTGAATCTATAGGAGATAAATCTTCTGAGGAGGGTAAAGGAACATATCACTCTGTTAAGACAAAGGATATAAAGAGTTTCCAAGCAAGCTGTTCTCGTGGGAATAGGACTCGTTATTTTTTGAAGGTACAGGATGGTTGTAACTACTTCTGTACTTATTGTACGATACCTTATGCACGTGGATTCTCTCGTAACCCTTCTATTGAATCACTCGTTCAGCAAGCTGAGGAAGCTGCAAAGGAGGGTGGAAAAGAAATAGTCTTGACGGGTGTTAACATTGGTGATTTTGGTGAAACGACAGGAGAAAGATTCTTAGATCTCGTGAAGGCACTTGATAAGGTGGAAGGTATAGAACGCTTCCGTATTAGTTCGTTAGAACCCGACTTGATTGATGATGACCTCATTGCATATTGTGCACAATCACGTGCATTCATGCCACACTTCCATATCCCACTCCAAAGTGGATCAGATGAAGTATTAAAGTTAATGCACCGTCGTTATGATACGAAGCTTTTTGCCCATAAGATAAAGCTTATTAAAGAGAAGATGCCCGATGCCTTTATAGGAGTTGACGTAATGGTTGGGTCACGTGGAGAACGACCAGAATATTTCGAAGATTGTTATAACTTCTTAGCATCTCTTCCAGTAACACAACTACATGTATTCCCTTATTCTGAGCGTCCTGGTACATCAGCCCTTTCCATCCCATACGTGGTAGATGCTCGTGAAAAGAAGCATCGTGCACATAAGTTATTGAAGTTATCAGATGAGAAGACGCGTGCTTTCTATGCTGCACATATTGGTCAAGAAGCAGATGTTCTCTTTGAGAAAGCAGCTAGAGGAAAGGCAATGCATGGCTTTACTGATAATTACATTCGTGTGGAACTATCCCCTAATCAGGCGAAAGAAGAATATGATAATCAAATTATCCGTGTACGCTTAGGGGGCTTTAATTTCGATCAAAGTTCTTTAAAAGCAGAACTTCTATGAAAGTAGCAATTGTCATTTTGAATTGGAATGGGCGGAAGATGATGGAGCAATATCTCCCTTCCGTGGTAGAATATTCACGTGGAGAAGCGGAAGTAATAGTAGCCGATAATGCTTCTACGGATGATTCTGTAGTATGGTTATCTGAGCATTATCCACATCTTCGAGTTATTCCGTTGGATCAAAACTATGGTTTTGCCGAAGGCTACAATCAGGCACTAAGACAAGTGGATAGTGAGTATTATGTACTACTAAATAGTGATGTTGAAGTGACGCATCATTGGTTGACGCCCTTGATAGAGGAGATGGATGCCCATGAAGAAATAGCTGCTTGTCAACCGAAGCTCCTCTCCATGACAAATCGTGATGCTTTTGAGTATGCGGGAGCATCGGGTGGGTTTATTGATCGCTATGGTTATCCCTTCTGCCGTGGACGTGTTTTTGATGTTGTGGAAGATGATAATGGTCAATATGATGATGCTAAAGAAGTCCTTTGGGCAACAGGTGCTTGCATGATGATACGTGCTAAAGACTATTGGAATGCAGGTGGTTTAGATGGCAGGTTCTTTGCTCATAACGAAGAAATCGACCTTTGCTGGCGTCTACATCGTATGGGTAAACATATCTTCTGTTTCCCAGAAAGCATGGTTTATCACGTCGGTGGAGGGACATTACCGAAGTCGAATCCTCGTAAGACATTCCTTAACTTCCGTAATAACTTAACCATGTTGTGGAAGAATTTGCCTGATGATGAGTTACAGCATGTAATGCGGATGCGATGCTTCTTAGATTATCTTGCAGCTTTTCAAACGCTCCTTTTTAATCGTAATTGGGGAGATTTTAAAGCTATCATTTCTG
This sequence comes from Prevotella sp. 20925_1_30, assembly GCF_041433025.1. Lineage (NCBI taxonomy): Bacteria > Pseudomonadati > Bacteroidota > Bacteroidia > Bacteroidales > Prevotellaceae > Prevotella > Prevotella sp. 20925_1_30. The sequence goes on from NZ_JAPWAR010000003.1 coordinate 132,211, forward strand.
CACGAAGAGCTTTCAAAAGGTGGCGTAATGAGTTTAAACGTCCTGATAATAAGTCTAATATGGCTGTGAACTCGTCAGATACGTTATCTAATTGTGCTCCTGATGGGCGTAGGATGTACTCTATTTTATGGCAGTATTATGTGCATGGTAATAAACATTTTGATAGGCTACCTGGCGAATAGAAGCTATAAAAAGAGCTGTATTTTACACTTTTTTAGTAGAACACTTGCATAAAAAAATACTTTTTAGTAAATTTGCAAAGACACCTATAATTATTGTAAAAAAGCTTGTGAAGCAACTATACTACATATTATTTCTGGTTCTGGTAACCTGTGTTGGTTGCCAGTTTAAGCTTTCTTCTGATGACGAGAACGATAAGTCTCAGTTATTAGAGTTGGATCGCTATGACCGGTTAGAGTATCGTTATCTCACAACGGGCGACTTCTCTGCGCTCCAGCAGATGAATACAGAATATCCAATTGAGACCCGTACGCTGATAGAGGATGTAGTTAAAATAGGGGAGACAACCGATCCTGACATTAATAGTAAGTTCTTGAAGTTCTACCAAGACACAACTCTTCAAACGTTGATAGCGGCAGTTGAATCTGAATACGCTAATACGGATGACATTGATAAACAGCTTAGCACCTCTTTTAGTAGGCTGAAGCAAGTTCTTCCTGACATAGAGATTCCAAAGGTCTATGCGCAGATCTCCGCTTTAGATCAGAGTATTGTTGTAGGTAATGGAACGATAGGTGTCTCTTTAGATAAGTATCTTGGTGCTAATTATCCATTGTATGCAAGGTTTTATTCACCTGCTCAACGCAAGCAAATGTCGCGTGAATACATCCTTCCGGATTGCTTAACTTTCTATTTGATGAGTATCTATCCACTAGAGAACTTTGAGTCACGTCCACAGATAGAGCGCGACTTACAGATAGGAAAGATTCAATGGATTGTGAATCAAATCATGACGAAACGCATCTATCATAGTCGGTATGAAGATGCTGTGGAAGTCTATATGAAGAAGCATCCCAAGCTCTCTTACGAAGACTTATTACGTAAGACTGACTTCTCAGAGTTTAAAGTTATCGAGCGATAAAAGCGGATGGACGATAAGTCCTTCCGCTTTTATCTATTTGAAAAGGGCGTTTCCTTGATGTGAGAAGAGGCTTTCTTCGTGACAAGGAAGGCGTCTCTTTGAACGCAAGAGGGCGTCTCTTGTTTTCTTACTTATTATATCTTATCAAATGTTATGATACTTAATTCGTATCAATAATAGTGTTTGCTATTCTATTATTTTTCGTATATTTGCATATTGGATAGTAATATTTCGACACTTAAAGACCATCATTATGCAAAAGGGAAAGGATATTTGTAAGGCATTGAAAGAGGTTCGTCAGCAGATAGCAGATGCGAATAACATTCATTATCAACCCTGTGAATGTCACCACAAAGGCGATTGCTCTGGTACTTGTCCTGCTTGTGAACAAGAGATTAGATATATTGAGAACCAACTAAAAGAGCGTAGTCATAAAGGTATAAACACGAAGGTTATTGGTATTGCTGCAAGTATTTGTGCCACAATGATGCCTTTGACAGTCTCTGCACAAGACTCTAAGTGTAATACAACTCCTGCTAGCGTTGTACACAAGGTAAGTCAAGGTAACCTGCAAGTAACCGATTGGTCACAAGGTAGACGTGATGCTGTTGTTATTAAAATACAGCTTATTGCGTCTGATAATAAGCGACCTGTGACCTCTGTAGACGTACGATTGCTTGGAACAGATAAGCATACTTCTACAGGTCTAGACGGCTATTTTGCTGTGAAAGTACCAATAAATGGAACCTTGAGAGTCTCTCGTTTTGGAGTTGAAACTAAGGTTTTAAAGGTGAGATCTTTGTTAAAACTAAAGAAGAGAATCGTCGAATTAGAAATGTATCGTTATATTTTTGGTGAAATTGCAGCCCCTAGTAGTGAGCGAATAAGCGATTCAGATAGTCCTACGTCACATGTAGAAAAGAATAAATAATTGTTGTTCTATCAAAAAGGAGGTTATGGTATGACAAGAGGAAAGGATATTTGCAAAACATTGAAAGGTATTCGTCAGCAGATAGCAGATGCAAATAACATTCGTTATCAACCTTGTGAATGTCACCACGAGGGCGATTGCTCTGGCACTTGTCCTGCTTGTGAACAAGAAATCAGATATATTGAAAGCCAACTAAAAGAGCGTAGCCATAAAGGTATAAACACGAAGGTTATTGGTCTTGCTGCAAGTATTTGTGCCACAATGATGCCCTTGGCAGTCTCTGCACAAGACTCTAAGTGTAATACAACTCCTGCTAGCGTTATACACGAGGTAAGTCAAGATGACCTGCAAGTAGTCGACTGGTCACAAGGTAGATGTGATGCTGTCGTTATTAAAATACAGCTTATTGCGTCTGATGCAAAAGACCCTTTGATCGCTGCTGACGTGCAATTGCTTGGAACCGATAAGCATGTCTTTGCAAATGAAGATGGCTATTTTGCAGTGAAAGTACCAATAGATGCAACCTTGAGAATCTCTCGTTTGGGGTTTGTTACTAAGGATTTTAAAGTGAGGTCTTTGTTAAAACGAAAGCGCAGGAGGGTAGTTATACAAAGTAATGGCAATGTTTTGGGTAAAATTGCGGCCTCAAGTTGTGAGCGAATAAGTGATTCTGATAGTCCTACGTCACATGTAGAAAAGAATAATAATAGTTGTTCTATCAAAAAGGAGGTAATGGTATGACAAGGGGAAAGGATATTTGCAAAACATTGAAAGGTGTTCGTCAGCAGATAGCTGATGCGAATAACATTCGTTATCAACCTTGTGAATGTCACCACGAGGGCGATTGCTCTGGTACTTGTCCTGCTTGTGAACAAGAGATCAGATACTTGGAGGAGCAGTTGAGAATACGTAAACGAAGGGGTTGGAGTATGAAAGTTGCAGGATTAGCAGCGGGTTTCTGCGTTGCAACCATCCCTCTTGTCTCCTGTAGCAATACGCCCAAGAGTACTTTTGCAAAGGCTATTGAAAGTCCGCAGACGGGAGAGGCTTTACAAAAAGTAGAGAATATCTCTACCGATAAAGAACATTCTGTTGTTATTAGTGGATTGGTTGTTGATGGCGAAACTAATAAGCCAATTTCGTCAATAAAGGTGTTTACAAGATCTGGCAAGAAGTCTCTTACATTCACTGATGGGCGTTTCGCGGTGCGTGTGAATCCTACAGATACACTCCTGATAACAGATACTTCTGATAGTTATGTAGGCTTTGATCTATTGGTCAAAGAGGTTAAGAGTCCTAATAAAGAATTGCTCATTCGATTAAGAAGGACTAATCTTGAAATGGGGAAGATTAAGATTGATGATAATGTTAAGCAGAGTGTTGAATATAATAGACCGCAATCACACAAAGAGAAATGCAATCAGAAGTAACCGCCCCACTAATAGCTATCAATCGGCATAGGCTGACAACAGATGGAGAAGGTGTAACAACACTGGTGGCTTTCCATGGTTGTTCGTTACGATGTAAGTATTGTTTGAATCCTCAATGCTTACAATCTGATGGTGTGTGGCAGGTGTTGACTCCTGGAGAATTATATGCAGAAGTAGAAATAGACGACCTTTATTTCATGGCAACAGGGGGTGGCATCTGCTTTGGCGGAGGCGAACCTCTCTTACAATCAAGTTTTATCAAGGCTTTTGCGGATATTATGAATCCAGCTTGGAAACTAACGATTGAGACAGCTCTTAATGTTCCTCTGAAAGATGTTGAGCGTGTTGCTCCTTTGATCCATACGTGGTATGTTGATGTCAAAGACCTAAATACTGATATTTATAAGGCTTATACGGGGAAAGAAAATGCGTCTGTTATTCGCAACCTAATGTGGTTAGCAGAGAATGGATATGCTGATAAAGTCATTATTCGGCTTCCTTTAATACCTGAGTATAATGCTGATTCGCATCGACAAGTTAGTGAGCAAGCACTAAAGAATATGGGTTTTCATCACTTTGACCACTTTACTTACACCTTAGCACACCTCACTTCTAATATTAAACAATTATAATATATAAGGTAGATAGGGCGTTTCTCTATCTGAAAATCATTATCTTTGCAATCACTAAAGAGTTATAATTATGAAGAAGTTACTTGTTTTTATTCCACTTATACTTCTGTTATTCCCAATGAAAATAGCCGCACAAAGCTATGACGAATTGTGGAAGCAGGTAGAAGCCGCAAGTCGGAAAGACTTGCCAAAGACAGCAATTGTATCTTTACGAAAGATAGAGAAGAAGGCTCAACATGAGAAGGCTTATGGGCAACTATTGGCTGCTAACTTCTTAGCCTCAAGTATTCAGACACAGATATCGCCTGACTCTATGGATGTCGAACTCAATAAGTTGAAGGCAAAAGCACAGCAGGCTGAACGCAAAGATGAAGTTTTGTCTGCAATATATAACTGTGTCTTAGGATGGATAGAACAGGGTAAATCTGATGGTAATAGTGCCGAATACTTTAAGAAAGCATTGTCTAATCCGTCGTTACTTGCACGTCAGAAGGCTGCTAATTATACTCCTTTAGTGAAGATAGGCAAGGATGATCATATCTTTGGAGGCGACTTGCTCCATGTCATTGGTATGCAGGCAAGGAACTTTGACAAGCTGAATCGTTACTATGTAGAGCATGGCAATCGTGAGGCGGCATGCTATACAGCTTTGCTTGCGGTTGATGAGAAGGATAATAAAAGCGAATTGCTCGACTCTTTGATGCGTGTTTATGGCGATCTACCAATATGTGGTGAGGTGGCAATAAGCAAGTATAATTGTATGAAAGAAGATGAAGAACCAGCAGAAAAACTTGTTGCTTTCATTGATAATGCCCTCTCTCGTTGGTCTACATGGGCACCTATAGAACAGCTTCGTAACGAACGTAAGGAATTGACGGCACCCATGTCTACGGCTGAAGTAGAGCGAGATCGGGTAACAAGTAAGGATAAGGATAATACGGTGCAAATGGAAGTTCGCAATGTGCCAAGTCTTACGTTAAATATTACTCGCACATCCTTAAAGGGTAATACGCTGTATGATGTAGAAGACAAGAACGATCTGAAAGCTATTAAAGCATCATTGATACCATCCTCTAAGCAGGTTATTCAGCGTACATATAAGGATTATAAGGACTATGAAATACTGAAAGATTCCTTTAATCTACCCGCCCTTCCAGTGGGTGTTTACTTGTTAGAATTTGTTCCTTCAGATAGTCGTTTAGCAAGAGACTACTCTCTTTATTATGTCAGCGACCTATTTGTTATGACGGAGGAACAGCCTGATAAGCGCAATCGTTATGTTGTGGTTGATGCTAATGAGGGGCAACCTGTGCCTGGTGCGACCATCCGCATAGAATACAGAAAGGATAATTGGAGTAGTAAACCATTGACAAAGATACTTACAACGGATAGTAAAGGAGAGGCATTTATAACCGATCCTGGTTATAGTTCAGATGTCTATGTCTACACAAGCAAAGACCAGGCTTTCCCTGCAATGGACCTTAAAAGTAATTATGACTACTATGAAGCTGATAAGAATGGTGAGGAAGTAAACCTTTATACTGACCGTTCTCTTTATCGTCCTGGACAGACCGTTCATGCCTCTGCTATTGTATATCTAATGACGCAAAAAGGCTTTAAGATGAAGGCAGAAGCTGGCGTTTCATTTGATATGATACTACGTGATACGAATGGAAAAGAGGTGAGTCGAAAGGCTGTAACTACTGATCGCTTTGGTACAGCAGCAGTCGATTTCGAGTTACCAAGTAGTGGACTTACTGGTGATTTTACGATTATCACAAATAGTAAAGGAGGTGGACAAGTTCGTTTCAAAGTAGAGGAATACAAGCGTCCAACCTTTGAAGTAAGTTTTGATGACTGCAAGGAGAAGTACACAATAGGTGATACTATCCAACTGAAAGGACATGCCAAGAGTTTTGCAGGTGTTCCTGTGCAGAATGCGAAAGTAACTTATTGGGTTAAGCGACGCCCCATGCGCTGGTGGTGGGACAGCTATGAGAGTGACGAGGATGTGAAGATTGGTAATGTGGTAACAGATGAGAAGGGTGATTTCATAGTCTCTGTACCTTTCGTTCTATCGAAAGAAGTAGAGAAAGAAATGGTTTCTAATCGTTCTTTCCGCCCTCGTTTCTATCACTTTGAGGTTGAGGCTGAGGTGACAGATGCTGGTGGTGAGAGCCGAGAAGGCTCTGTCTCGCTTCCTCTTGGTACTAATCCGACCACGTTGGCATGTGATATTCCTGATAAGAACTTGTGTGATAGCTTGAAAACAATCAAGTTCGATTACCTCAATATGGCTGGTCAACCTATTGACGGGACGGTGAAGTATGTGATAGTTCCACAACAGAAGGATGAGAAACTATATGTTTATAACAATTATGCAACAGCTAAAGCCAATGAGGATGTTACTTTGAATCCAATGTCTTCAGGTGCTTATCGCTTGCATGCAATCTGTGGAACTGATACTGTTAATACAGACTTTGTTCTCTTCTCAATGGATGATAAGCAACCAGTAATTACTACTCATGATTGGTTCTACTTGAGTGATAATTTCTTCCCACGTGATGGTTCGCCTATCTATCTACAGGTTGGATCGAGTGATAAAAACCAACATGTGGTTTATTCTATCTATGCTGGTAATAAGGTAATAGAGACGGGGTCATTTGATCAAAGTAATAGTATTAAGACAAGGAAGCTCTTCTATAAAGAAGAATATGGTGATGGCATTACCTTGAATTATGCGTGGGTGAAGGATGGTGTATTATATTCTCACATGCAGAGTATCGCTCGCCCATTGCCTGATAAACGATTAATTACGGAGTGGTCTACCTTCCGTGACAAGCTAACACCGGGTCAGAAAGAGGAATGGATAGTAAGTATTAAACGTCCAGATGGCAAGGCGGCAGATGCTCAACTGATGGCTACTCTCTATGACAAGAGCCTCGATGCAATCATTGCACACTCTTGGATGTTAAGTCCTTATTTCTCTCTTAGTCAGCCAAGTGTGCTTTGGGAAGGTGCTGAGGTTAATTCTTTGACTTTGTCTGCCTATGCTGATATCGATAAGAGAGAGGTGCCTGAACTATCCTTATCAGAGTTTGATAATCGCTACTTAGGCTCTTGGGACTCTCCTTTTAGCTTCCGTTATGGAAAGATGAAATCACGTAATTATGCTCTAATGTCACGTGCGGTAGAGTTGAAGTCAATGCCTATGTCTGATTCAGCAGAGAATCGTGTGTTTAGTGTGGCAGAGCAGATGCCATCGATGAGAACCGATAGGGCTGCAGTGAAATACACTGCCCCTGTCATTAAGAAAGATGAAGAGATAAAGACAGACGAGGAGAAGGAAGACAAGAAGGTGACACCATCTATGCGTGAAAATCTTAATGAGACCGCTTTCTTCTATCCACAGTTACAGACGGATGGAAAGGGTAATGTAAGTATTAGGTTTACGCTTCCAGAAGGTTTGACAACGTGGCGTTTTATTGGTATCTCGCATGATGAAGATATGAATCATGGCTATTTGACAGATGAAGTAATTGCAAAGAAGAGTTTAATGATTCAACCGAATATGCCTCGCTTTGTGCGTATCGGTGATGAAGCAATGGTTTCTGCACGATTATTTAATCAGTCGGATAAGGAGGTCAATGCCAATGCAAAGATTGAAATCATTGATCCTGCAACTGAAAAGGTATTGTTTACAGATTGTAAAGAGGTCGTTTTGAAGGCGCAAAGTAATGGTTTAGCAACTTATAACTTATCTTCTTTATTATCAGAGAAAGCTAATCAGTTATCGGCTGATCAGTCTTTGTTGATTGCTCGCTTCTCGGTAGAAGGCGATGGATTCTCTGATGGTGAGCAACATTATCTACCTGTTCTTCAAAATAAGGAGTATGTTACTAACACCTTACCATTTACTCAGAATGGGGCAGGGGAGAAGGTCGTTGATGTTAATAAGTTATTCCCAAAGAATAGTACAGCACAACGATTGACTATTGAATATACGAATAATCCAAATTGGTTGATGGTTCAGGCACTGCCTTATGTGGCAGAGGCAAACGAAAAGAACGCCATCAGTCTTGTTTCGGCTTACTATGCTAATCGTCTGGCAAAGAAGATTATCTCTACTTCACCAAAGATAGAACAGACGATTAACCAGTGGCGTTTAGAAACTGGAAAAGAAACCTCTATGATGTCAGCATTAGAAAAGAACCAAGACTTGAAGACGTTGGCATTGGAAGAAACTCCATGGTTGAGAGATGCTAATAACGAACGTGAACAGAAGCAGATGTTAGTTCGTCTCTTTGATGGAAACCAATTGCAAAGTCGCTTGTCAACGACATTAACCAGTCTGAAGAAGCTACAGAATCCTGATGGATCATTCTCTTGGTGTCCAGGAATGAAGGGTAGTTTATATATGACTGTTTCGGTTGTCAAGAGCCTTGTTCGCTTACAAACACTAACTGATAAGGTGGAGACTTCAACAATCGTTGATGCTGCTTTCCGTTATTTGGATAAGCGAGTAGGAGAGGAAGTCGCCAATATGAAGAAGACAGAGAAGAAGTATAAGACGTTGCTCTTCCCTATGGATGACCTCTGTGATTATTTATATTCAAATGCTTTGGCAGGGCGTAAGACAACGCCGGACATTAACTATCTCTTGGATAGACTGTCTAAGAAACCTGCCGACTTAACTATCTATGGTAAGGCTCGCACGGCTGTTATCCTCCAACAATATAATAAGGTGGAGAAAGCAAAAGAGTACTTGCAGAGTATTAAGGAGTATATGGTTTGTACAGAAGAGAAGGGTTGTTACTTCGATACGAAACGTGCGCAATATAGTTGGTTCGACTATAAGATATCAACAGAAGTAGCAGCGATTGAAGCAGTGAAACGCATTACGCCAAATGACGAACAGACGTTAATGAATATGCAACGCTGGCTCTTACAAGAGAAGAGAACGCAGAGTTGGGATACTCCTTTGAATGCCGTAGATGCTATATGGGCGTTTATGAATGATGGTAAATGGGTGATGGAGAATGGTGAGAATGCTAAACTTACGTTGAATGATCACCCTCTAAACACATTACAGCCTACAGCTGGAATTGGATATATTAAGGTGACAGAGCCAATGGGAACGCAGTCTGCTTCTGACAAACAAGAATTGAAGATTCAAAAGACAAGTATGGGTACTAGTTGGGGAGCTGTTTATGCGCAATTCTTCCAGCCTGCTACTGAGGTTACTGATGCCACATCTGGTTTGAAAATCAAGCGAGAAGTATTGGTTGATAGCACTCTGACAAAGAATCTCAATAATTTGAAAGTGGGCGACAAGATTCGTATTCGTTTGACGATTATTGCTGATCGTGATTATGATTTTGTGCAGATTGTCGATAAGCGTACAGCTTGTTTAGAGCCAGTTAATCAGTTGAGTGGATATCATTGGGGCTATTACATCGCACCAAAAGACTACACAACTTCCTATTACTTCGACGTAATGGCAAAGGGTAAACACGTGATAGAAACCGAATATTACATTGATCGTGCTGGTGTATATCGCACAGGAACCTGTACTGCTCAATGTGCTTATGCACCAGAATATAGCGGTCGTACAGGGGCAATAATTATGAAAGTGGACGAGTAGATAAGTTGGAAAACTCCTTAGAAAGATGCTTCAAATAGAAATAGATAACGGCAGTGGGTTTTGCTTCGGTGTGACCACTGCTATTAAGAAAGCCGAAGAAGAATTGGCAAAGGGCACAAAGCTCTATTGCTTAGGTGATATTGTACATAACAGTATGGAGGTGGAACGCCTTACAAAGAAGGGACTGATCACCATTAATCATGAGCAGATGCGTGACCTACATAATGTGAAGGTCTTACTTCGAGCACATGGAGAACCACCAGAGACATACGAGCTTGCTAAGCGTAATAACATAGAGATCATTGATGCAACATGCCCCGTTGTACTTGCACTTCAACGCCGTATTAAATCTCAATATGAGAAAGGTTATCAATCAATTAATGGATCTTTAGACAAGGAGGACACTGTTACAACTCCTCCTTCAAGTAGTAAGAGTGGGGGAGAGGCTTCCATTGTTATCTTTGGTAAGAACGGGCATGCCGAAGTGCTTGGTCTGGTAGGGCAAACGCATAGTCACGCTATTGTAATTGAAAAGTTTGAGGATGTGAAAAGCTTAGATTTTAATCATGACATCTATCTTTATTCGCAAACAACAAAGAGTTTGGACGAGTTTCATAAGATAATTGATTATATACAGAGTCATATCTCACCAACAGCAAAGTTCCAGAGCTTTGATACTATTTGCCGACAAGTGGCTAACCGCATGCCAAATATATCGTCATTTGCAGCTCGCCATGATTTGATTCTCTTTGTTGCAGGTCGTAAGAGTTCAAATGGTAAGGTTCTCTTCCACGAGTGCTTAAGTGTGAATCCAAATTCCCATCAGGTAGAGAGTGCTGACGAAATAGATATGAAGTGGTTTGAAGGTGTACAAACTGTAGGTATTTGTGGAGCGACCAGTACACCGAAATGGTTGATGGAAGAGTGCCGTGATGAGATTCTTCGGCATACTTGATGATCTTATTTAAGATGGTCGTTGAATATTTTTAGAGTTAAGAAGAATATTAAATAACAATTTTATAAATAGAATTATGAAAGAACAAAAGAACTTCTTTGTAGCCATGTCATTCTTAGGCTTAATGTTTTTCACATGTGGCTTCGCACTAGGAATCAATTCTTTGTTGGTTCCAGTATTGAAAGTCTCACTGAGTGTATCCTCTATGGAGGCATATATGCTTATTGGTGCAACCTTCCTACCTTTCCTTATCTTTGGTTATCCTGCAGGAATATTGATTAGTAAGATTGGATATAAGCGTACTATGGCAACAGCCTTTGGAATGTTTGCAGTTGCTTTTTGTGTATTTGTCTTGTCGGTGGATGTGAAGAACTTCCTCTTATTTCTTGCGGCTTCTTTTTTCTGTGGAACGGCAAATACATTCTTACAAGCAGCCATTAATCCTTATGTTACAATCTTAGGACCTACAGAGAGTGCAGCAAAGCGTATTTCGATCACGGGAATGATTAATAAGTTGGCATGGCCTGTTTCCCCTTTATTTATATCTTTCTTTGTAGGAGATGCTGGTCATATTGGGATTGAAGAGTTGCAGAAACCATTTCTTATGATTATCTGTATCTTCGTTGTCCTGGCTGTTGTTGCCCTTTTGTCTCCTTTACCTGAAGTGAAAGCAGCAGGTGAGGAGTGTGAAGATGATAATGAAATAGACCAGGAAGTTTCAGCTTATGCGAACAGTAAACACTCCATATTCCAGTTCCCACATCTTGTATTAGGAGCCATTGCAATATTTTTTTATGTAGGTGTTGAGACAATCGTTTTAGGTACGCTTATAGACTATGCAGCAGAATTAGGTCTTTCACATCCTGAAAATTATTCGTGGATAAGTCCTATCTGTATTAGTGTTGGATACATAGCTGGTATTATACTAATTCCGAAGTTTCTTTCTCAAACACGTGCTCTACAGATATTCTCCTTTATTGCATTGCTAGGAACTTTCCTTGTTGTGATTTTACCAGGTGTATATAGTATATATTCTATTGGTATTGTGGCTTTAGGTTGTTCATTGATGTGGCCTGCTTTTTGGCCTTTAGCATTGATGGATTTAGGTAAGTTTACTAAGAAAGGTTCATCTCTCTTAACGATGGGGCTTATCGGAGGAGCTGTCATAACAGTATTGTTTGGGCTACTAAAAGATGTATCAGATGTTCGTTACGCCTACGGACTATGTTTTATCTGTTTCGGCTATATTTTGTTTTATGCCTTTAAAGGCTATAAATTGCGCTAACATGTCTTTTAAAGTTCAAGTAATAAAAGTGATTTGATTTCCTCTAAAGATACCCCTTTTGAGCTAGTGATCCTTACTTAACGTGAGTCCAACGAACTCTGAACAATACAAGCTGTGTGTCAATGCTCTTTTATACATTGATGCACGGCTTCTTTGGAGAAACAATTTTTAGAAATAGATGGCGACGCAGCTTGCATACTTTTCAAAATAGAAATGTTTGAAGCAACGATAATAAGAATCGTGGAAAGGACTGTGTGATGGGCACATGGGGCTTTTACAAGCTATAAGTTTCTGTCCCGTACAAATGTGTCAATTTCACCAATTTCAGATAGTTAGAAGACTCCTTACTAACAACCACATTTGCCTGCAGGCGTTGAACTATTGGCATTAATGAGAAGGATGTTCTCTATGAGAAAAGAAGAGTTTATAACCGCTTTTGATAGATGGTGTGATAAATGGAAAGAGTTCCTAAATGAACGAACTCTCCTAATATCGGGTAAGACAACTTATACACACAGAAGATTGAGAACGGCAAGACGTTCTATTAAGACACATCTGCCATGGCTCTATACGTGTGAGGAGCATCCGGATATACAAATACCCAATATAACAAATCTGTTGGAAGGATTTAACTCACAACTTAAAAGAGCATTACATAATCATAATGGATTGAAGGGAACTAATAGAAAGAAGTTTATTGATGGATTTATAAATACAAAAAGTAGGCTGGAATGACCAGTCTACCAAATGTCCATTACGCCAGATTGTCAGAAGAAGTAACGATATCCACATCGTTGTCAAGTTCCCTGCGGAGCGTGTTGATTTCATAGCGGTCGACCTTCATAAAATCTCCGTTTGCACTGCTTCGGTATTCGGTTCTTCCCAATACAGTGTTGTATCTGAACTCATAGCGAGTGGAGAGGTCGGCTTCTATTTCACCATTTTTGGAGGAAGTTTTTCTCGGTCTGAACCTGTTGTTCCCACCTTCTGAATTGCCTTTATCTGAGTTCCTTTTCATTATATGCCTGTTTTTGTTTCCAAGAGTGAAGTTATGAAGAGAACAGGAAAGTTCCAAGCTTTCGGAGAGTGCTTGCATAATGTTGCGCTCATTGGCTATAAAGTTCCTGTAAGGAATAGGCAGTGAAGGAAGTCAAAAAGACAGATTTGTACTAAAAAAGGGAGTGGAAAAACATATAGTATGATAGAGTAAATCAATAAAGGCAAAAGTGAAGAACGTAATAGGAAAAAAGTCTATCGAATTGAATCAATTTTTATTAGGTTACTTCACAATTAATTCTTATCTTTGCACAGGTAATAATTGAAATATAAATCTATGGGAGAAATTAGAAACTTAAATACCAAGGTCAATAGAGTCCCCATTCGTTGTCGCAATAGATGTGGACTTGAAATTTCTATGTTATTCGAAGAAGAAGATCAACCAGTGGATTTATACATAGAGGATGATGTCGTTTCGATTTCAAGTAATGAATTTCAAGGTCAAGACAGCATAGAATCTGTACATTTGCCCTCTTCTCTTAAAACATTAGGAGATTTGGCTTTTGCTAACATTACGAAATTACGAGAAATAAATATACCTACTAATGTAACTTATATTGGAGATAATAATCCTTTGGGTGGTTGCTTTAATGTAGAAAATATAATCGTAGAGTCTCCTTACTTTTTGCTCTATAAGGGATTCTTATGTGATAAAAATAAAACAACTATTTTTTCAGCAACTCATGAGTTGTTTGAACAAGAATACATTATAATACCAGATGGTATCGTAAAACTTTCCAGTAATCTGTTTTGGGGTTATAAAAATATGAAAAAGATAACGATGCCAACAAGTATTCAAGAAATAGGATCACATTGCTTTGAAAACTGTATCTCTCTTGAGTCTATAGAAATCCCAGAAGATGTTAGTTGTTTACATAGTGATACTTTTAGGTACTGTAAAAGCCTAGAATCTGTCAAACTTAATCATAGGTGTAAGTCAATAGGATCTAATTGTTTTAGAAACTGTTTTTCTTTATATGATATCGAAAATTCGAAAGTTATAGAAGAAATTGGTAACAAGGCATTTGTGAATTGTTATGATTTAAGTTACATAGATATTAGGAACTGTACGGATATTGCTTTGAATGCTTTTAAGAACGATAAGTCGTTAAGTGCTATATTGTGCAATACAGACATTCTTGGTAAACTGTCACACGAATATTCAGATATACAATGTTTAGATTCGGAAAAAGAATATCTATCAACGATTTATTCTTCCCAAGAAGATTATGATGATGAACTTTATGACTGCTATGAGAATGGTGGCGATAGTGGGTATGAATGGACAGATGAAGATGCATGGGATGCAATGACTGATGGTATGTATGGGGATTATCCTGGTCCAAACTGGGATCCTGAACTATTTGGTTATTAATAAAAGTGTTCTTATTGTTTGCTATAATCAAGAAAATTATGTAATTTTGCGTTGTCATGGAAAATCTATGATATGTGTGAGCCTAAGAGCCAGAGCATAATTTATTAATTTATAAATTGTTGCTTATGGCTAATTTAATAATATTCTTTTGTTTGAAAGAGTTAGAAATAACCATTTATCAGCACACCTTTAAGGTTAAAGTAAAGTTCAAATCTCCTTTTCTTGTGACAATGGTTCTTTTACAGCTTTGTTCAAATTAAACAAGTGTCCTTTGACTCATAATAGGGTCAGAGGACTTTATAATTTCATACGCTGTCTGTATAAGTTTTGACTTTAAAGGAAAATTTGAACTAAGAACCGGATGCTTTTTCATGTATTGGATAGATTCCAGAAAATCATCATTGCTGTTGACCACTATAGTTTACACCACAATGAGAATGGCATCTTGATTGTCGGTCTTTACATTTTTTTTGCTGAAGAATGTAAATATCTGGGAAATAGCCTATAAGAGATTAACACTACAAATCTATGGTGCAAAAGAAAACAGAGGAAACAATTGAAAGCTTTCCTCCATGACAATGGTAAATTTCTGAATAGACACAATAAGTATAAACTCTTCAGCGGAATGACAGGCACAGCATCTATATTCGTAAGCAATGAAGGCGTGCTTCAGAAGATAGTCAGGCAAATAACAAACAGCATATAAATTCCTTTTTAACCGTAATAAAGCGGTGAAAGAAGAAAGGCAAATGTAATTAACGTGAGTTCGACGAATTCTGAACAATGAAAGCTGTGTGTCAATGGTTCTTTATACATTGATGCACGGCTTCTTGGGAAACAGGCAATAGGCGGCAATGACTCCTAACAATTTGACGATAAAATTGTCAAAGCATCTATGTTTGGAGTGCTCTACTTACGCAATGTTCTTAAGTTCATCATTCACGGTTTCTATAATAGCTCTTTTTTGAGTAAAAGTCTGTCAGAAACACTCATTAAAGCTCCTTCTATGTTACTTTTCAACTTAGTAATAAACTGTATTTCGTCAACGAAATGCCTTTGAAAGAGGCTCTTTTCGATGTAGCCTTTAAATCCAAGTTAGATAAATCAAGCCCTTTTGCCGTGTGTTTACTTTTCGCTATTATGACTCTGTGGAAGCCCTTGAATGGATGAAATCAGTTTTTAATATCTGTATAAACCTAGACATAGGTTTCTTGCGTTGGTCTTTGAATTTCATTATTTTACCTATTGGTCATTAATACTAACCTTTAAGCCTGTTAACACTAACCTCTGAGCCTATTAATGCTAACCTTTTTGAACTTTAATCATTAACATTTGAACTTACGACTTTCTTCCATTGTAGCTGTTTCATGCATTAGGTAGAGGCTAAGAGGCAGCGGTTGGAGGTAGAGGATGGGGCTTCTTTTTCTTTTCTGTGCTGCAAAGGTAAGTAGAATTTTTAAGAAAACATTAGTTTTTCGAAGTACTGGGATAACAAGTATTGCAAATGGCTGTGTAACAACTTGTGTTACAGAGAGATAAACAAATGAAGAATGAGGAACGATAAGACAGAATGATTTGTTTTTTTGCCCTTTGCCTAATGGGATAAAGTTCAATCAATCACATCAATCACACAATCACAATCACAAAATCACAAAAAGGATTTTCAATGTGTAAAAGGGATTCCTAATATAATATAATACCTTATTAATAAATAATAATATATAATGAAACATTATCTACATAAAGAAAAAGCATGATACTACCATAATTGATTTTGTGATTTTGTGATTGTGATTTTGTGATTTCCCTATTGAATATGAAATAAGGTGTATCGATACTGCTATTTGCTTTTTGATACACCTTATTTCTTTGTTTGCTAAAGTCAGTCTTGAAAAACTGCTATTACTTGTTTCTTTTGTGGAATAAGCCAAATTTCTTTTTATCAGAGGAGCGGGAAGTCTTCATACCACCAAACTTTCGATAGAGCTTCCAGCCCAAGATAAGTCCATCTAATACGCCGGCTCCAGTATTGATAAGCCCAGAGAAGCGTTGTGTTGGTGTATTATTATTCTTGGGTTTGTGCATGAGCTGATTCCATAAGTCAGCTATTTTGTTGCTGTCTTTGGTTAAGTCGGTAAGCAACTGAGCTTTCCGAAGTCGAATGTCATTCAACGACTTATATTCAGAATCAGTGATAGTTTTCTGGTCAGTCATAAGCTTATTTTGACATTAAAAGGCTTCCTAAGAATCTTACTAATGGTCGTTCGATTAAACGATGACGTAATAAGATAAAGAAAATGAGTAGTACTAAATAGAAAGCACCAACGGCTAGGAAAGCCAAGATAAGCGAACCCATCAATGTTTGCAACACATAAGCTGCTGCAAAAGAAAAATAAACCAATGAGATGAGAAGAGTTACGCTAAAAACTGTAAATACAGTAATTACAGTCAATAACCGCACAATCTTCTCAATCACATCGAGCTTCAGATATTCTGATTGAAGCCCGATGTAATGCTTTAACGCCTCAACGAGTTGCGCTATTGTTTCAATGTTGTTATCGTTAGAAAACATTTCAACAAATTAGATAGTCTCTGCTGCTGCGTCCTTGATGTCCTCTACAAATTCATCAGCCTCTTTACGGCTAAGTTTAAGATCGTGCTTCTTGCAGAAGTCGTCAACAGCATCAGCAATCTTTGTTCGTGTGTCTGTTCCCTTTTCTGGAGCCAACAAAAGTCCAAGTGCTGCACCTGTAATACTACCGCAGAGGAATGCCCCAATGTAACCTAATGTCTTCATAATCTCTTACTTTAAAATGTTAGTTAAACATAATCTATTCATTGGCAAATATAGTCAAAGTTTCGCGTACTGACAATATAATGGCTTGTATTTTGTGTTAAAAATATTGCAAATACCTTATTTAACAAACTTTAGTTACGTTATTTTTTAACTTCTGCAGCTTATTTCGTAACTTCGCACGATAAAAGAATAAAAAGTATAACCAATAAATAACTAACGGATTATGAAAAAAATGATGGTTTTGGGTGCTGCAATGTGTGTGGCATTGTCATTCACTGGTTGTAAGTCTAGTGAGAGTGCATACAAGAAGGCTTATGAAAAGGCAAAAGCCCAAGAGCAGACATCTACAGATAATGATGATAGCAATAAGCAGGAAGCTCTTGTTGTTGCTCCTGTTGAGACTGTGCAGCAGCCTGTAAATCAAGCTCCAGTTGTCGACAACTATGACAATGAGCCTGTTCGTCGTGAGAATGTTTCAGTTGTGAATGGTGCTGGCTTGAAGGCTTATAGCGTTGTTGTTGGTTCTTTCGGTGTAAAGGCTAATGCAGAAGGTTTGCAGCAACGTTTGCAGAATGCAGGTTACTCAGCACAGGTAGCTTTCAATTCTGGTAATAATATGTATCGTGTTGTCGCTGCTACATTTGACAGTAAAGCTGCTGCAGTACAAAGCCGTAATCAGCTTCGTGCAACTTATGCTGATGCTTGGTTGCTCGCAAAGTAAATGGGTAGGATTCTAGCAATAGACTACGGAAAGAAACGTACAGGATTGGCAGTCACTGACCCATTGCGTATTATTGCAAATGGGTTAGCGACTATTCCCACATCCGATATTTTTGATTACTTGACACAATATGTTGCCAAGGAATCAGTAGATCAATTGGTAATAGGTAAGCCTATTCAGCCGAATGGTCAACCTAGTGAGAATCTAGCTCGTGTAGAAAACTTCGTTAATCGTTGGCGTAAACTACATCCAGAGATGCCTATCGATTATTATGATGAGCGATTTACCTCTGTGATAGCGCATCAAGCGATGATTGCTGGTGGTGTGAAGAAAAAGACACGTCGTGAGGACAAAGGGCTTGTTGACGAGATTTCTGCAACAATTATTCTTCAGGATTACATGAGGTCTAAAGGACTTTAGTCGATGAGTGTGCTTTGTTTAATCGACTCGATTAATGCAATAAGACCTAAAACCCAATAATTAATTAAAGAAGTAATATGGTATTACCTGTTTACACATACGGTCAGCCTGTGTTGCGCAAAGTAGCAGAGGATATTCCTCTTGACTATCCTGATCTGCAGCAGCTGATACAAAATATGTTTGAGACCAATACTGCCAGTGATGGTGTAGGGTTGGCTGCTCCACAGATAGGAAAGTCTATTCGTGTGGTAGTTATTGATTTGGATGTTCTTTCAGATACATTCCCTGAGTATAAAGGTTTTCGTCATGCTTTCATCAACGGACATATCTTAGAGTTCGATGATTCAGAGACTGAAACTTTAGAAGAAGGATGTTTATCATTGCCAGGTATTCATGAGTCTGTGACACGTGCCAAGCGCATCTATGTGAAGTATGTTGATGAGAATCTTGTTGAACATGAAGAATGGATTGAGGGCTACCTTGCCCGTGTTATTCAGCATGAGTTCGATCATCTCGATGGCAAAGTATTTACTGATCATCTCTCCCCATTCCGCAAGCAGATGATAAATAGTAAGTTGAAAGCCCTTTTGCAAGGAAAGGTGCGTTGTAACTATCGTGTGAAGCCTCCACGTAAGTAGAGTGATATGTTGCGTGGTATCGTAGTATCCTTGCTCTGTTTCTTGACATTGCCAGCAGCAGCCCAGTATAACATCAATAAGATGATGGAAGAGGGGAGGCGAACGCTAGATCAAGGATATTACGTTACTTCCATGCAAATATTCTCTCGTATTGTTGGTTTAAAGCCAAACCTTTATGAAGCATGGTATCTTATGGCTTTATCCAAGTATCATCTAGAAGATTATAAAGGTGCCGATAGCGATTGTCGGCGTGCCTTAGAGCTACAACCTTATATAGCTGATATCTATGAACTTTATGGAATGACTAATATTCGTGAAGAACGTTACGATAGTGCTATTGTTGCTTATACTCATGCGATAGATATCTCGCCTGACAATCGTGATTATTGGTTTAATCGAGCTTATTGTTTGTATAGGGTAGGAGACAAGCAAACAGCGCTTACCCAATTAGATTATATGCTAAAGCGATGGAAAGACTTTAGTGCAGCTCAACAACTCCGAGCTGATATCAAAGCAGGACGACAGCCAAAGCAACGCCCTTCTAAGCCGATTCAGTTCGATATCAATCATCTTCGACCATTAAATAAGAGTCCTTGGTTAATGAAACAAGTAACAGATGGTGAGAATAAGCAAAGCAAACTCCCATAACCATTCCTCGTCTGATTGATTATACACCTAATCTTTAAGTCAGCATAGACTATTAAGTGCGAATTGATAGCACTTAGCGAATCTCTATTACCAATTGATTTGTTGAAAATCACATTTATATTCCTCATTCTCATAATAAAGTGTTACCTTTGCCGCAACTTTGATTTATAAAACTAATTTGTAGTATGGTTAAAATCACTTTCCCAGATGGTTCCGTTCGTGAGTACGAACAGGGCGTAACTGGTTATCAAATCGCCGAGAGCATTTCGCCGGCTCTCGCCCGTGACGTTGTATCTTGCGGTGTAAATGGCGAAACAGTAGAGCTCAATCGTCCTATCAATGAGGATGCAACGATTGCTCTTTATAAGTTTGATGATGAGGAAGGTAAGCACACCTTCTGGCACACTTCTGCCCACCTTCTTGCAGAAGCATTACAGGAACTTTATCCAGGTATACAGTTTGGTTTCGGTCCTGCTGTTGAAAATGGCTTCTTCTATGACGTAATGCCACCAAAGGGTCAGGCTATCTCTGAGAACGATTTCCCAAAGATTGAAGAGAAGATGCGTGAACTTGCTAAGAAGAACGAGCAAGTTGTGCGTCATGATATATCTAAAGTAGATGCCGTTAAGGAGTTTACTGCTGATGGACAAGAGTATAAGGTAGAGCATATTGAGCAGGATCTCGAGGATGGAACCATCTCAACATATACACAAGGTAGTTTCACCGACCTTTGTCGTGGTCCGCACCTTGTATCAACGGGTGCTATCAAGGCTATTAAGATTACCAGCGTTGCCGGTGCTTTCTGGCGTGGCGATGCGAAGCGTGAGCAGATGACACGTATCTATGGTATCTCTTTCCCAAAGAAAAAGATGCTTGATGAATATCTCGTTATGCTCGAAGAGGCTAAGAAACGTGACCACCGCAAGATTGGAAAAGAGATGGAACTCTTCATGTTCTCTGATCGTGTAGGTAAGGGTTTACCTATTTGGTTACCAAAGGGTACGCAACTTCGTCTACGTTTGCAAGAGTTATTGCGCCGTCTTCTCCGTCCTTACAACTATCAGGAGGTTATCACTCCAGGTATCGGTGGTAAGAACCTTTATGTAACTTCTGGTCACTATGCTCACTATGGCAAGGATGCTTTCCAGCCAATTCATACACCAGAGGAGGATGAAGAGTACATGCTTAAGCCAATGAACTGCCCTCATCACTGTGAGGTTTATGCTTACAAGCCACGTTCTTATAAAGATCTTCCATTGCGAATTGCAGAGTTCGGAACGGTATTCCGCTATGAAAAGAGCGGTGAGTTGCATGGATTGACCCGTGTTCGCACATTTACACAGGATGATGCGCACATCTTCGTTCGCCCAGATCAGGTAAAAGCAGAGTTCGAAACTAATATCGATATTATTCTAAAGGTATTCGCAACCTTTGGATTCGACAATTACGAGGCACAGATTTCACTCCGCGACCCTAACGATAAAGAGAAATACATCGGTTCTGATGAGGTATGGGAAGAGAGCGAAGCCGCTATTAAGGCAGCTTGTGAAGAGAAAGGTCTCAAGGCGCGTGTAGAACTTGGAGAGGCGGCTTTCTATGGTCCTAAGCTCGATTTTATGGTAAAGGATGCCATCGGTCGTCGTTGGCAGTTGGGAACTATCCAGGTAGACTATAATCTTCCTAACCGTTTCAAACTCGAATATACAGCAGAAGATAATACAAAGAAGACTCCTGTGATGATTCACCGTGCACCATTTGGCTCGCTCGAACGCTTCACAGCTGTACTCATTGAGCACACAGCAGGGCATTTCCCACTTTGGTTGACACCTGATCAGGTGGCAATTCTTCCAATCTCTGAGAAGTATAATGACTACGCTCGCAAGGTAAAGGCCTACTTTGATGCTCACGATGTCCGTTCAATCATGGACGATCGCAATGAGAAGATTGGTCGAAAGATTCGTGATAACGAGCTAAAGCGTGTACCTTACATGGTCATTGTTGGTGAGAAAGAGGCAGCCGAAGGCTTAGTTTCTATGCGCCAGCAGGGTGGAGGCGAGCAAGCTACCATGACAATGGAAGAGTTTGCTAAGCGCATTAACGATGAAGTTGCTGAACAGCTCAAGACATTGGATTAATCAAAAGCAACGATTCAAACCCATTGTCAACCGATAATGAGGGATAAATAAGCAAGGAGGATATACCATTTGAGGTATATCCTCCTTTTTCGTTTATGTAATAGAAGCAACGTGTTGTTCGGAAAACTATTTACAAAACATTATCTTGATATAGGTTCATTCTAGGAGTCATAATACTAATTTAAGTACGAAATATTGGTCTTTTATAAAACGTACCTCCGTTTTTGGTGAAACGTACCTCCGTTTTTGATGAAACGTACCTCCGTTTTTAGTGAAATGTACCTCTGTTTTTGGTAAAATGTACCTCCATTTTTAGTGAAAAGTACTATATTTTTGAGTAAAAGGTGCCTCCTTTTCATGTCTTTTACCTGTTTTTCTGTTTTAAAATTATGCTTTATTTCTATAAATACTTATTAATCAGATTGTTATAAATATGATGATATTTTGCTCTCTAATTCCCGTATTTGCGAACAAAGATCAATACGCTTCAGAAAAACGTAATTATAAGTTCTGAAATTAGCTGTATTTTATTACAAAAAAAGGATATGCCTTTCTTATGACATATCCTTTTATCTTAGAAGTTTATGAGTGTTGTTTTTGCTAAATTCTAATAGTGAGTAAGTTTAAATCTCCTTCTTTTTCGTGCAATGCTCCTTCATGTAATTGTTGAGACGATGAGTAAATTCGTAATTTTTTAGTCCCCATTTTGGTGCGATGAGTAGTTCTGGCGGGCTCTGACTAACGAATCGTTCGAGGATAAGGTCGGCTCTTAATCGACTAATGTATTCGGCTATCAGATGAATATATTCGTCCACGCTGTAAAGATGGAACGGATGTTCCTCATACATTTTAGCTAACTTCGTGCCACGAATAATCTGCATTTGATGGATTTTCAAGGTTGTGAGAGGGAGAGAAGATATGATGGGCGCCTGTCGGAGACTCTCGTTTTCATCCTCACTAGGTAATCCGAGTATGATATGTGCACCTACACGAATACCACGACTGGCGGTGCGTTCGATTGCTTGCTTAGCACAATCGAAGTCATGCCCACGATTGATGAGGCGTAAGGTAGCATCGTTACAGGTCTCAACACCATATTCGACGATGAGGAAGGTGCGCTGATTCAACTCTTCAAAGTAATTGAGCAGGTCGTCATTAATACAATCTGGACGTGTTCCGATGACTAATCCGACAACATCCTCCACTGCTAATGCCTCCTCATAGAGAGCCTTCAAATGCGAATTGGTGCCATAAGTATTCGTGTAAGCCTGAAAGTATGCGAGATATTTCATATCAGGATACTTGCGAGCAAAGAATCTTTTGCCATCTTCCAACTGTTCGGTTACGCTCTTTTGCTTATCACAATACGTAGGATTGAACGTTTGATTATTACAATAGATACAGCCACCTCGCCCTACACGTCCATCCCGATTAGGACATGTGAAGCCAGCATTGATAGAAATCTTCTGAACCTTAAAAGGGAATTGTTCGCGAAGCCAGTTCCCAAAGTCACGATAATATTGTTCCATTCTTGTTGCAAATGTACAGAATATTTTATACTTTTGCGATGTTTAAACTTGATTTTATGAAAAGAATAATCCTTATGTGTGCTACTATCTTGACTGCACTCCAATTAATGGCTGGTGAACCTATATCTATACGTGATATCACAGCTGGTGTTTTTGCTGCAAAGCGTATATCAGGTGTTAACTCTTTAAAGGGAACATCGGAGTATGCTCGCATCTCGGAGGATGGTCGACAGGTTGTGAAATACTCCTTTGTGACGGGAAAGCCGACGGGAGTTATCTTTGATTTGGCTAATGCCCAGGGGGAAAATCTCAAATCGTTTGATGATTATCAGGTGTCGGCAGATGGAAATAGATTGTTATTGCAAACCAATACACATCGTATTTATCGTCGTTCGTTCACGGCTGATTTCTATCTTTATGATGTGAAGACAAAGCAGTTGAAGCGTCTGTCAAAGGAGGGTGCCGAGCAGATTCCAACCTTTTCTCCTGATGGAACAAAGATCGCCTTTGTTCATAAGAACAATATCTATATTACGGATGGCGATAAAGAGACGCAGGTAACAACCGATGGCGAGTTTAATAAAGTCATTAATGGTTTGCCAGATTGGGTAAACGAAGAGGAATTTGGATTTAATAATGCGTTGGCGTGGGGTGCTGATAGTAAGACTTTGAGTTGGATTCGATATGATGAAAGCAAGGTAAAGACTTATTCTTTGCAGCTATTCCGTGGCTCTCATCCTCAACTTGATGCTTATAGTGTTTATCCTGGAGAATACAGTTATAAATATCCGAAGGCAGGCGAAGACAATTCAAAAGTGTCAGTTTGGTCATATTTTTTGGAGGGTGCATCTGTACGTCAAATCAATTTACCTTTAGCGGCTGATGGATATATTCCACGCATAAAGACAACAACCGATCCTAATCGTGTGGTTATCTATACGATGAATCGTCATCAAGATGAATTGAATCTCTATGCGGCGAATCCGCATACGGGACTTTGCTCATTACTGATAAAGGAACATATCTCAAAGTATGTTCAAGAGGCAGCGATGGAAGGTATCTCTATCATGAAAGATCACATCCTTTTCCCTTCTGATCGTGATGGTTTTATGCACTTATACCTTTATAATAAGGACGGAAAACTCTTGCGTCAGATTGATAAGGGCAATTATGATGTGACTGCAATCTATGGATATGATGAGAAAACAGGCAATACTTATTTCCAAGCAGCGGCTCGAAAACCTATGCAACGAGAGGTGTATGTTGTAAATAAGAGCGGAAAAATGACTTGTTTGTCAGCTCATGAAGGCTGGAATGCAGCTTCATTCTCTGGCGATTATAAATACTTTTTAAATACATGGAGCGATAGTAATCATCCATTTGTTTATACCATTTATGATAATCGAGGGAAAGAAGTGCGTGAGGTGCTTAATAATAAGGAGTTAGAAGAGAAGCTTCAGAAGTATAATAATGCGGGCGTTGAGTTCTTTTCTTTTACTACATCCGAGGGAGTCAAGCTCAATGGATGGATGATTAAGCCGTCTGATTTCGATGCAAATAAGAAGTATCCTGTTATCATGCACCAATATAGCGGACCAGGAAGTCAGCAGGTTGTAGATAATTGGAATGTTGGTTCTATGGGGAATGGGGGTATGTTCGATTACTATTTAGCCCAGAAAGGATATATCGTTGTTACAGTAGATGGTAGAGGAACAGGTGCTCGTGGTGCTGATTTTGAGAAGAGTATTTATATGCGGTTAGGCGATTTAGAGTCAAAAGATCAGGTAGAAACAGCGTTATGGTTAGGTAAGCAAAGTTACGTGGATGCCTCTCGCATAGGAATTTGGGGTTGGAGCTTTGGAGGCTTTAACACCTTAATGAGCATGAGTGAGGGTAGAGGTGTGTTCAAAGCAGGTGTGGCGATAGCTCCTCCAACGGACTGGCGCTTCTATGATACTATTTACACGGAGCGTTATATGCGTACACCACAAGAGAATGCAACGGGTTACGCTATTAATCCAATCAATCGTGTAAATCAGATGCAAGGTAAGTTACTTATCTGTCATGGTATGGCTGACGATAATGTTCATCCACAAAACACCTTTGAGTATTCTGAAGCTCTCGTGCAGGCTGATAAGGATTTCCGTGAGCTCTTCTATACGAATCGCAACCATTCTATATATGGTGGCAATACCCGCAACCACCTCTTGCGCCAAGTTGCCGATTGGTTTATTGAGAATCTTTAAATAAGTGAGTCAATAGGGGTAGATGTTAGCATCTATCCCTACTTCTTTATTCTGCATTTCCACCCTTTATCCTTTCTTTACTTCCTGTCTCTTTTTAAAGATTTTAGCCTTCTTCTGTCTTTTTTCTTTTA